>JAMONI010000218.1 GCA_027065935.1 Flavobacteriales bacterium
GGCCATTTCGAAGGTTACTTGTTTTTTGACCAAATCCACATCCACCACCCTTACGCGCACCTCATCACCCAGCCGGTAGCGTTTGCCGGTTCGCTGTCCGATTAATGCCTGCTCGTCGGGGTCGTAAATAAAATAATCTCTAAACATTTCCGTTCTTCTGACCATGCCTTCGATCAAAGTATCCACCAATTCCACGTAAATGCCCCATTCGGTTACGCCCGAGATTACACCGTCGAATTCTTCTCCGATATAATCCTTTATGTATTTGGCTTGCATATAAGCGATGCTGTCCCACTCGGCGTGTTGGGCGTTGATTTCCATATCGGTGGCGTGAATGCATTTTTTTTCGTAAGCCGTGATGTTGCGTACGGGCTTTTTGTCCAAATATTTTTGCAACAACCGGTGTACCAAAATGTCCGGATAACGGCGGATGGGCGAGGTGAAATGCGTGTAATAATCAAAGGCCAGACCGTAATGCCCCCGGTTATCGGTGGTGTAAACCGCCTTGCTCATCGTGCGCAGCACCATGAGTTCCACCAATGTGCGTTCTTTTTTGTTTTTGACGTCTTCCAACAGTTTATTGATGGCCCGGGCTAATTTTTTGTCGTCCGTCAGGTCCAAGCGATGACCGAATCGCATTACCACTTTTTTCAGTTCTTCCAATTTATCCCTTTTGGGTTTGTCGTGAACGCGATACACGAAGATTTTCTTTTTCAGTTCTTTGCCTACGAATTCCGCTACACTGCGATTGGCCAAAAGCATAAATTCTTCAATCAGTTTGTTGGTGTCCATAGGAACTTTTAGGTAAATTTCCACCGGATTTTTTTCTTCATCCAAGCGGAAACGCACCTCCGAACGTTCAAAGCTTATGGCCCCGCGTTCAAATCGTTTGCTACGTAATTTTTTGGCAATTTGATTCAGCACATGAAGTTGGTCGAAAAACAAACCTTTGCCCTGATCTAAAATTTTTTGAGCTTCTTCGTAAGTAAATCGCTTGTCGGAATGAATTACCGTCCGTCCGAACCATTTTTTATACACTTTTCCGTTTTCGTCCATTTCAAATACCACCGAGAAGGTCAATTTGTCTTCGTTGGGCCGGAGTGAACATAATTGATTCGACAGGATTTCAGGCAACATGGGGATAACGCGGTCCACCAAATATACCGAAGTGGCCCTTTGAAAAGCTTCCCGGTCCAATACGCTGCCGGGTTGCACGTAATGACTGACATCGGCAATATGCACCCCGATTTCCCAACGTCCGTTTTCCAGTTTTTTTACCGAGAGTGCATCATCGAAATCTTTGGCATCCACCGGGTCGATGGTAAAGGTGACCCGGTCGCGCATATCGCGCCGCTTCTTGATTTCGCTTTCTTCGATAATATGCGGAAGTTTCCGGGCGGCTTCTTCGATGTCGGGTTCAAATTCGTAAGGCAAATTATATTCATCCAAAATGGAATGAATCTCCGTTTCGTGTTCGCCGGGCTTACCCAAAATCTTCACTACCTTACCGAAGGGACTTCCGGCTTTTTCGGGCCAATCGGTCATTTCCACCACCACCTTGTCGCCATGACGGGCGCCGTTGAGATGATCTTCCGCAACATAGAAACTCTTATACATTTTTGGATCGTCGGGGTCCACAAAGGCAAAACCTTCTTTCATACGCACTATGCCGGTGAAATGGGTTTTGGCTCGGTTGAGTATTTTCAATATTTCTCCTTCGGGATTTCTGCCTTTCGGTGCGCGCCAAATTTTCACTTCCACCAAATCTCCGTGCAGGGCTTTGTTGAGAAAAGCAAACGGGACAAAAACATCTTTTTCCAATTCGTCCACAATCACAAACCCCGACCTGTTATTGGTCATATCCAAAATGCCGATAAAAATGCTTTTGGGCTTAATGCGGTATTTTCCCCGTGTGGTTTCTTCAATACGCTCCTGTTCGAGTAGTTTTTCAAGCTCGCGTTGCACCTGCTTGCGCAGTTCGTCGGAATGTAATTCCAATTTGGAAGCGATTTGCTTGTAATTAAAACTCTTACGGGGAGCTTCACTCATAACTTGCAATATGCGAATGAGCAGGTTGTCAAAATCTTTTTTCATACGCCTCGTAGGTCTTAATGGGTCAAACAAATTTACGCTTTTATGCGCAAACAAAAATCGCCTGCCGT
>JAMONI010000219.1 GCA_027065935.1 Flavobacteriales bacterium
TCAAGCTGGAAGGTATCCGCGAAAAGACGGCGTCCAATATTCTGAAAGGCATCGAACAATCCAAGGAGCGGCCGGCGGAAAAATTGCTCTACGCCTTGGGCATCAAGCATGTGGGCGAAAGTACGGCCAAGAAGTTAATGAAACATTTCGGTAGCATCGACCGTATTATGGAGGCCACGCCGGAAGAATTGACGCAAGTGGAAGACGTGGGCGAAAAGGTGGCCGAAAGCATTTACAAATGGTTCCGCAATCCCGATAACCGCCGGTTGGTGGAACGCCTGCGCAAGGCGGGACTGAAATTCGAAAGCGAACAACCTTCGGACGAAAGCCAAAACGTGCTGCAAGGGAAGAAGTTTGTGGTGAGCGGCACTTTCCAAAACTTTTCCCGCGACGAAATCAAAGCCGATATCGAGCGGCACGGCGGCGAGGTGGCATCGTCCGTGAGCCGCAAAACCGATTATCTGCTGGCGGGCGAAAAGCCGGGGCCGTCCAAAGTGGCCAAAGCGCAACAGCTGGGCATTCCCATTATCAGCGAAGAAGAATACCTGAAAATGACCGGGCGTGGCTAAGCAACCGCCGCACATACGCATTCCCGGATCCAAGAGCATCAGCAACCGTTTGCTGGTGCTGCAAGCGTTTTATCCCGTGCTGAAAATCCGTAATTTATCCACCGCGCGCGATACAGCACTTCTACAACAAGCATTGAAGGACGACGGTGAAACGATAGATGTCATGGATGCCGGCACGGCCATGCGTTTTGCCACGGCCTATTATGCGGCGCATACGTCGAAACCCGTTCTGATTACGGGCACCGAACGGATGCAACGGCGACCCATAGGGCCGTTGGTGGAGGCACTGCGGTCGTTGGGCGCCAAAATCGAATATGGCGGTGAGGAGGGCTATCCGCCGATGAGGATTTTTCCGGCGAAGCTGCGCGGCGGCGAAGTAAGCATAAATCCCGGCGTAAGTAGTCAGTTTATTACGGCTTTGATGCTCATTGCACCTTCCTTGCCGGAAGGATTGTGCATTCGTTTTGATAAAAATGAAAGCGTGTCGGTGCCGTATTGGCAAATGACGGCGGAATTGCTCAGGCAATTGGGCGCTACCGTAGAAGACGTAGCGGACGGAATTTGCATCGAAGCCTTGGACAAGCCGGAAAAAACGGATTTTACGGTGGAGAGCGATTGGTCGTCGGCGTCGTATTTTTATGCCGGAACGGCTTTGACGGGCAAGCCGGTACGCTTGTCGGCCTTTCAAAAACCTTCCTTGCAAGGTGACAGTATTACGGAAAAACATTTTGAGGACTTTGGCGTCAAGACCGTTTGGGACGGCGACAGCATTTTGTTGCAAAAAATCCGCGAATCCGAAAAAGACAACCGCCAAATCGATTGCACCGCCTTTCCCGACTTGGCGCAAACCTTGGCCGTGACCTGCTTCGGATTGCAAATTCCCTGTAAACTTACCGGGCTCAAAACCTTGCGCATCAAAGAAACCGACCGCATTGCCGCTTTGGAAAACGAACTGTCCAAATTGGGCGCTACGGTCCGCTCCGGGGCGGATTGGTTGGAAATCATTCCGCCTTCCGCATTTCCGGTAGCGCAACCCGTCCGCATCCACACCTACAACGACCACCGCATGAGCATGGCTTTTGCCTCTTTACAACCGCTTTTCCCGCACATGGAAATTTTGGATAAGGAAAATGTGCGGAAGAGTTATCCGGATTTCTGGGCTGTATGGGAGGATTTATTATTTTAAAATTGAACGCAATCCGTCGATATGTTCAAACAAATGCGGTTGAATACGGTTTCCCATTGGATCCAAAATAAAATCAATTCCTTCCCTTCTGGCTAGTTTGGCGGCGGGGACAAAATCACTGTCACCTGAAATTAAAATAATTTGATCTACTTGTTTTTTCAGAGACATCGAAGCAATATCCAAACCGATTTTTATATCTACTCTTTTTTGAATTAAATCAAAAACAATATCATTTTCGGTTAAATCATCCAATGATATTTGACCTTTGAGTAATTTTTTCGTTACCGAAGGTTTTATGATCCATCCGTTTTTATCATCCAACACACCAAGACGCAAAGCCACTTTTCGTTTTTTCTTTAATTCTTCAAAAAATCCCTTTCTAAATTTGCTTTGGTCGGTCTTGG
>JAMONI010000220.1 GCA_027065935.1 Flavobacteriales bacterium
AACACACGGGGCAACCCGTAGAAAACCTTTGGAAAACCACCAAAAAATTTATCCGTTCCTATATGGATGACTATAAAAAGAAATCGAGCGATTGGGTAGCGAATTGGTTCAAAACATAATAGAAAACATGAAGAAGAAAAAACAATAACAAAGGCTTTCCACCGGACGGGAGGGAGTCGTATAAATATACAAAACCGAATATGCAGGAAGTTCAAAATCATAATTTTGCTTATGCATTGCCGCAAATTGCGGATGCGGCCCAAGAGTTATTGGCCAGGATTCAACATCAGTATGTACTGTTCGACGCTCCCATGGGTGCGGGAAAAACCACGTTAATCCGGGAGCTGATCAAGCAACTCAGCCCGATGGAATTTTTAGGCTCACCCACATTTTCGTTGGTTAACGAATACCGTACTTATGAAGGCGGTGCTTTGTATCATTTCGATTTGTACCGGCTTAAGTCTCCCGAAGAATTGATGGACATCGGATTTGACGAATATTTATCACAAGCCGAATGGATATTTATCGAATGGCCCGAACGTGCTTGGGAACTTATGCCGTTTCCGCATACGCTTATTCATATAAAACCCGAAAACAAATATGAACGAACACTAGAAATATTGAACCTATGAGGCCGCCCCTTTATCCCAAACATATTCTCATTCCCCAAGAAGAACGCTTGGCCGTGTTGCACCGGAAAGGCGAGCTGAAGATAGGCATTCCCAAAGAAGTGCATCTGCAGGAAAAACGAGTATGTCTCACCCCCGACGGGGTGGCCACTTTGGTGAGTCACGGTCATAAAATCATGGTGGAAAGCGGTGCAGGCGAAGGCGCATTATACACCGACATGGACTATTCCGAAGCCGGGGCCGAAATCGTGTACGACCGGAAAAAAATTTTCGGTAACAACATCGTACTCAAAGTGGAACCCCCTACGGCCGAAGAATTAAAAATGATGAACCCCGGAAGCGTATTGCTATCGGCGGTGCAATTGAATATTCAAGAAAAATCTTTTTTCGACGAATTGTTAAAACGAAAAATAACGGCTTTGGCCTTTGAATTTATCCGTGACCAACACGGCATGTATCCCGTAGTCCGGGCGCAAAGCGAAATTGCGGGGATGGCTTCGATTCTCATAGCATCGGAATTGCTGAGCAAGCCGGGCATCAGCCGTAACTTATTGTTGGGCAATTTAAGTGGCGTTCCACCGGCCGAGGTGGTTATTCTCGGTGCAGGTACCGTAGGCGAATTCGCCGCTCGTACCGCCTTGGGCTTGGGCGCTTCGGTCAAAGTTTTCGATAATTCTTTATCCAAACTCAGGAGGTTGCAAACGAGTGTGGGGCGCGTCATTTATACTTCCACCCTGCAGCCTACCAATATAGCCAGGGCGCTTGCCCAAGCCGACGTGGTGATCGGCGCATTGCGCGGAAAAATCCGCACCCCCGTGGTGATCACCGAATATATGGTCGAGATGATGAAACCCGGTTCGGTCCTGATAGACGTGAGTATCGACCGCGGCGGCGTATCGGAAACTTCCGAACTGACCAGCCATGCCAACCCCGTAGTAATCAAGCACGACGTTATCCACTACGGCGTTCCCAACATTCCATCAAGATATTCACGAACCGCCACCATTGCCTTTAGCAACATTTTCGTGCCTTACCTCAGACGAATAGCCGAACTGGGCGGAATAGAAAACGCCTTGGAAACGGAAGAGGGATTGCGAAACGGAATCTATACCTACAACGGAATGATTACCAATAAATCCGTAGCCGAATGGTTCGGTTACGAATACATCGACATAAATTTACTTTTCTTAAAATAAAAACCCGAAACTATGAACGATTTAGGCAAAAATTTTACCGAAATAGATTTTCCGAGCAAGAAAAAATTTCTCGGAACCACCGGACTGGTCGTGGTGGGAATTATAGGGTTCATCCTGGTGATGATGTCGGTAGTCAACATCGGGCCGGGACAAGCCGGAGTGATTTTCCGCCCCTTCGGAGGAGGTGTGGATACGTTAACTCCGCCCCTGTCGGAGGGAATGCACTTGGTGGCGCCTTGGAACAAAGTGTATGTTTATAATATCCGCCAACAAGAACTGAAAGAAACCATGAAAGTGCTTTCGCAAGACGGTTTGGACATTACTTTGGATGCCAGCGTTTGGTTTCAACCCAGCGTTTCCGAACTGGGTAAGCTCCACAAATACCGCGGACGTAATTACGTGGAAGACGTTTTAAAACCGGCGGTTCGATCGGCCACACGAACGGTGGTGGGGCGCTATACACCCGAACAAATCTATGCCAGCAAACGCGAAGCCATCCAGCAGGAAATATTTAACGAAACCGAACAAATCCTTAAAAACCAATACGTGCAACTGAATAACATATTGGTGCGCGACGTCACCCTTCCGCCCACCATCAAAAACGCCATCGAGCGTAAATTGAAACAACAACAGGAAGCTTTGGAATACGAATTCCGCTTGCAAAAAGAAAAGAAAGAAGCCGAACGCAAACGCATCGAAGCCGAAGGTATCCGCGACTTCCAACACATTGTGACCGAAGGAATTTCCGATAAACTCTTGCGTTGGAAAGGCATTGAAGCCACCTTGAAATTGGCCGAATCGCCCAACTCTAAAGTGATTGTAATCGGAAGCGGCAAAGACGGATTGCCCATTATCTTGAACCCGGATAAATAATTTTTCGGATTAAGAAATGGAAATTCTATCATACACACACCCGCTTGCGGATTTTTTTAAGAAAAACCGGCCTCTCGGTTTAGATGAAATCAATCGAAAAATAAAGAAAATCAGCGGGATTCTTTCTTTTTTTTCTTCTCAAAAAGAAAGAGATGAAGCGGAAAAATCGCTTAATTCCGCACCGGACCGGCTTGCGGAAACATCCAAAATCGAATACGGGGATTTTCAGACCAATCCGCCCTTGGCCGAAACCATTGTCCGTTTATTAAAAGATAAAAACATACATCCCGAAATCATAGTGGAACCCACTTGCGGAAAAGGGAATTTCATATTGGCTTCGCTTCATGTTTTCAAAGACATAAAGTATATCGGGAAGTTTTGTCAAAATATCCCGGGCGGGTTTAGTCGAAAGTCATCCCCCGACACATGCTACTATGTTGGTTTCGACTCGTTGCGTGATGCCGCCATTACCCGTTTTTTATTGAACAAGCCGGTGGTAACGGATTTTTTGAAATCCGTCAGTTTTTCCGGTGCAAAAAGAGTGGTGACCAAAGACCTGTTGATGCGAATCGATTTGGCAAAAGTAGTCGCAAACACTACATTTGAAGAAATCAAACAAAATATTCCGTATGTTTCGGAAAAAGATTGGAAAAATTATTCGGAGAAAATAAAAACACCCGTTCCCTTAAGTATTTTTGACATGGGTGACAAGGTGGCAAAACCATGATTGATATAGAACCTAACAAATAAAACCTTATACATTATGAAAAATCCCGAAGATATTGTCATTGTTTCTTATGCCCGGACGCCCTTGGGAAGTTTTTCGGGTAGTTTGAGTCAAATTTCCGCCGCGCGCTTGGGTGCGGAAGCCATAAAAGGCGCTTTGAAAAAAATCGATTTATCGCCCGAGGTCATCGATGAAGTGTTTATGGGCAACGTGTTGCAAGCCGGTGTGGGTCAGGCGCCCGCCCGCCAAGCCGCGCTCTACGCGGGTCTTCCCGACAGCGTGCCCGCCACCACCGTCAATAAGGTATGTGCTTCGGGCATGAAAGCCGTGATGATGGCCGCCCAAAGTCTTAAAGCCGGCGATGCCGAAGTTATGATAGCCGGCGGAATGGAAAACATGTCGCTTGCCCCGCATTATCTAAACGCAAGAAAAGCGGTGAAACTGGGTGACGTGAAAGCCGCGGACGGCTTGGTTTTCGACGGACTCACCGATGCTTTTTCGGGTAAACACATGGGCGTGTATGCCGATTTGTGTGCCAAAGAATACAACATTTCCCGTGAAGAACAAGATGCTTATGCCGAGGAATCCTACAAGCGTGCCGCCAAAGCATGGGAAGAAGGCCGGTTCCAAGACGAAGTAATTCCGGTGGAGATTCCACAACGCAAAGGCGACCCCGTAATTTTTGCCGAAGACGAAGAATACAAAAACGTAAAATTTGAAAAAATTCCCACTTTGCGCCCCGTGTTCACCCCCGACGGCACGGTGACCGCCGCCAATGCGTCCACCATTAACGACGGCGGAGCGGCGCTCATTGTTACCACCCGCAAGAAAGCTGAAGAATTGGGACTGCAACCCTTGGCCAAAATCGTGTCGTATGCCGATGCCGCCCAAGACCCCAAATGGTTCACCACCGCCCCGGCCAAAGCCGTTCCCAAAGCCTTGGAAAAAGCCGGGCTCGGCATCAACGACATAGACTTTTTTGAAGTAAATGAAGCCTTTTCGGTGGTAGCCTTGGTCAACGAAAAATTGATGAACCTTCCGAATAAACGCACCAACGTGCACGGCGGTGCCGTTTCATTAGGACATCCCTTGGGGGTTAGCGGTGCGAGAATTATCATGGCACTGATAAATATTTTAAAACAATACGGAGGACGTTACGGCGCAGCGGGAATATGTAACGGAGGTGGAGGCGCCAGTGCTATGATCATCGAAAACGAAAGCTGATGAATAAAGCCGTTATAACCAACGCCATCGTGCCGGCGCGTCGCGACCCCGACGACCGTTCGGAGATGGAAACGCAATTGCTGTTCGGCGACTTAATCGAAATTCTTGAAAAACGCAATCAATGGCGGTTGGTTCGTAACGATTTCGACGCTTATGAAGCTTGGATCGACGAAAAAGCATTCGAAATCATTGATGATAAAACCTTTGATGAAATCAAGTCCGCTACGGAATTTTATGTAGCGGACTTAACTTCCGTAATGAGTTTGCCCGACGATACCCGGCAAATGTTGGTTTTGGGAAGCCGCCTGCCATCATATCATTCCTTAAAAAAAAGTTTGATTATCAACGGCAAAGAATATCTGCTGCTACAAGGTAAAGTTATTTCGGGGCGGTTGAATGACGAAGAATTTTTTAACATCATTAAAAAATACCGCAACGCCCCTTACCTTTGGGGAGGCAATACCCCTTTCGGTATCGACTGCTCGGGTTTTACCCAGATGGTTTACAAAATTTCGGGACGTTATCGTTTGCCGCGCAATGCTTCGCAACAGGCCCAACACGGAAAACGCATCGATTTTGATGAGCGAAAGCCGGGTGATCTGGCTTTTTTCGTAAATGAAAAAGGTAACATTCATCACGTGGGAATCGTGTGGTTTAACGACACTGTATTACACGCTCACGGTAAGGTTCGGCAAGATCTGTTGTTAAGAGAAGGTATTTATAATCAAGAAATTGAAAGGTTCACGCATGATTTGGTACTGATACGGCGTTTGGAATGATTCAGGATTAAAACATTATTGCGTAATACGGATATTTGCTGTATAATCGGCAATCGGGATGCAAATTTTTTCGGGCGTAAAATTATTATTATCAACATTTTTTTATATTTGTTGAAAAATTTTTAATTTATAAGGAAAAATTTTTAAAAAATCATTTTATTATGAGAAAAATCAGAAAATAAAAAAATGTTTATCTTTGTGTATTCATAAATCCGTTCAAAAATGAAAAATTGCAATCAATGTTTAATTCGCCACTTAAATGCCATTAAAGAATTGAGTTCGGAGGAATTGGACAGGTTGGCTATGTATAAGAAAGTAGTTCACTATAAAAAAGGCGACACTTTGATCAACGAAGGTCAAATGATTAACGGAATTTTTTGCATTATGTCGGGTAAGGGAAAAATGACCCGGTTTAACGCCATGGGCAAAGAGCAAATCGTTCGTTTCATCAAGTCGGGTAATCTTATCGGATATCGTTCGGTGATCAGTAACGAACCGGCCAGTTTGAACTTTCAGGCCATAGAAGACATCACCGCTTGTTTTATTCCGAAAACTGCTTTTGAAGATATGCTGGAGAACCGTAACTTTTCGCGTAAAATCATGAGATTATTGAGTGAAGACTTAAAACAAGCCAACTTATTCATTACCAATCTATCCAATCATACGGTGAAAGAACGTTTGGCCGAAACTTTGTTGAAACTGGAAGAAGACTTCGGCACCGATATTGAAGGCAATATCAACGTTTCTCTTTCGCGCGAAGAGCTATCGAGTATCATCGGAACGGCTTCGGAATCGGTCATCAGGGTTTTATCGTCATTAAAAAAAGAAGGAATTATTTACACAAAGGCAAAAAAAATCAAACTTCTCGATAAGGTCAAACTCAAGCAAATCGCCGAAGGCATCATGACATAAAATTATGGAAGCTAAGGAATACAAAAAAATCACCACCAAGGTGCTTTACGATATGAAGTGCCGGGGCGAGAAAATTTCCATGCTTACGGCTTATGATTATACTATGGCGCGCATTTTGGATGCCGCCCGGATTGACGTGTTGTTGGTGGGTGATTCCGCTTCCAACGTAATGGCGGGGCATGAAACCACCTTGCCCATCACCCTTGACCAAATGATATATCATGCACAATCGGTAGTTCGGGCGGTTAACCGGGCTTTGGTGGTGGTGGATATGCCGTTCGGAACCTATCAAGGCAATTCCAAACGGGCATTGGATTCGGCCATCCGTATTATGAAAGAATCCGGGGGGCATGCCGTAAAATTGGAAGGCGGAAGCGAAGTGAAAGAATCCGTGGAACGAATATTGTCGGCGGGTATTCCCGTAATGGGACATTTGGGGCTTATTCCGCAATCCATCTACAAATTCGGCACTTATACCGTTAGGGCCAAAGAAGAAGCCGAAGCACGGAAGCTTGTCGAAGATGCCCGTATGCTGGAAGAATTGGGGGTTTTTGCCTTGGTTTTGGAAAAAATCCCCGCCGAATTGGGCAAAAAAGTGGCGGAATCGCTCAAAATACCCGTCATCGGAATCGGGGCGGGGCCATATGTGGACGGACAGGTGTTGGTTACACACGATATGCTGGGCATGACCAAGGACTTTAATCCGAGATTTTTACGAAGGTATTTGGATTTGTTTACCGACATGAAAAATGCCTTCGAACAGTACCGTAACGACGTAAAAACGGGAGATTTTCCCAATGAATCGGAATCTTACTGAAAGCGACATTCTCTACGAAGACAATCATATTATTATCGTCAATAAAAAAACCGGCGACATATCCCAAGGTGACAAAACCGGCGATGAATCGTTGATTGACAAGGTCAAACATTATATCAAAACCAAGTATCAAAAACCGGGAAATGTGTTTTTGGGATTAGTACATCGCTTGGACCGTCCCACAAGCGGTGCTATGATTTTTGCCAAAACATCCAAGGCACTTGCCCGTCTTAATAAGATGCTGAAAGACAGGAAAATACAAAAAACCTATTGGGCGGTGGTGGAAGGCATACCCGGACGTGAAAAAGACCGCTTGGAACATTACTTGAAAAAAAATCCCAAGACCAACAAATCCACCGTATTTATCAAGGAAACTCCCGGAGCCAAGCGCGCCGTATTGTATTATAAAACCCTGAAGAAAGGAAGAAATTACGCACTCCTTGAAGTGGATTTGCAAACCGGACGTCATCATCAAATTCGCGCGCAACTCTCCAAAATAGGCCATCCTGTCAAAGGTGATTTGAAATACGGTGCCAAACGAAGTTTGCCCGACGGCGGCATTATGCTTCACGCCCGCAGGCTACGTTTTCCGCATCCGGTGAAGGGTACGGACGTGGTTATCGAAGCTCCGGTCCCCGGAAATCATTGGAACCTCATCGACAAACTCGATAACGTGTAACCAAAAGTTTAGATACGGATATTTAAAATCCTATGTCCATAATTACCAAGCTCCATGTCCATTCATTGAACGGCTTAACGTAAGCTATCTGAACGCCTAAGGGAACGTCAAATTTAAATCCCGACAGGTTCCAATCTCCGATCAATTGCAATCCGACGGACCCGAAATCGGCGAGTTCGGTAGTAGCATAATCGGCAAATAATTTGTAGCGTAATCTCTTTAAATAAAACACTCTGTACCACCCCGCTTCGGGATAAGCCAACGGAGCATGATAGGTGATGCCGGCCGAGTTTAGCAAATTAAAATAATACGGATTCATGCCCCGTACAGGAAGCACATTTTGCGTAAAGGGATAAGGATGGTTCGGCGCTTCATATCTGAAATGTAAGCGAAAATTATCGTTTTTGCCTAAACCGGGAAACTGAACAAATGCAAAAGCGCTCGTTTTGTTAGATTGCGTTTGCGTTTCATAAGCCAACAAACCCGAAAATCCGAACGCCCACCGCGCACCTACGTGGCGATAGGCACGTTGCCGGTAAACGGAATATTGCAAGCCCAAGCGTACCGGAACATAATGTTGTCGATTATCACTTAATGCGGACACGGAAATCACCGGGACAAAGCTCCTTGACCAAATTCCGGATGACAAGTCGAGCGGAAGTTTGACGTAACCGGTTATTTGCTTGAAAAACTTCGGGAAAATCGAATGGCGATGCATGGAAAACCTTAGCCCCGTCACCGGATAATATCGCTTCCATTCCCAATTGACAAACAGGCTGTAATCGCCCGAATTACTTATTTGTCCGCCCACCGACAAGGCACTTTCATCCAAAATGTCGTTCATAACCAATGCCCCGCCGGCCACAAAGACGGAATCGCTTTCGGGAAGGGCAAAAAACGCCCACGAGTGCGGATTGAAATAAGATTTGAATCGGTTGAATTTTTTAATCCGGAACGTATCGGTAAGGTAAGAAACCGTATTACCGGCGGGCAACGGGCGATGAGATAGTGACGGCATTTGATACATACGTCCGGTTTTTTCGGAAGCGGTCAAGTAAAAACCTTTTTCGGAATAAACGGCATAAATGATGCTGTCGGGTGTTACTTGATACGTATCGATTCCGTAAGGGGCACGAGTCAGTTGATACGTTTTCCGGTTTTCCGTATCGACTTGATACAATTGCACGTCGTGTTGTTCGGGGTCGGATTGAAAATAGAGTTTGTTGTCAATCAAAACCGGGTAGTTGATATTTTGGAATGTCGGAGGAAAAAGCATTTGCGGTTTGCTTTCCCGTTTGATATCCAGCTTGTAAATTCCCGTTCCTTTGTCCGGAATCAGTCCGGTGAACACGATAGCATTTTCACCGGTTGCAAAGGAAGGATGTCTTACACTTTCGAAGTTTTCGAGCGAAACGTCTTGGATACGTTGCCGTTTGTTTACGTTCCATATTTCGATATGAGGTACTAAATTCAGGTCGTATTTGACAACGGCCAATAATCCCGAATTCGGGCTAAGTTTGGGCGATTGGTATTTACCCGGCCGGGTCAAGTAAAATTTTTTGCCCGATTTAATGTCAAAAACGGCCACCCTGGTATAAGTTTGTTTGTGCCAACGGGGGTGGGGTTGGTATTCCGTCCAAGTGACATGGCGTTTGTTTGCGGAAAAATACGGGGTGGGCAAAGAAGTTATCTTTTTTGTTTTTCCGGTTGAAAGTTTCAAATAAACGGCGGGGGTATCGTCAAATCCGTAGCGCAGGAAGAGTAAGGAATCCTTCGAAATGCGATGCGGAAAAAGATCGTGGGTATAAATTCCGGGACGCTTGATAGGCAGAGCGGGAGGGAAGGGGGGATTTTCGTTCATTTTTAAGCCGTTCAAAGCTTTGTAGGTCAAATCTTTATAAGTTAGTCCGGTGTTGAACCACAGACTGGCGTGAAATCCGCCGGCCAGCGGGTACCAAGCCGCTTTTGTAACGATGTGGTTCCATACGGTATCGTTATAATTTTCTTTCAAATATTTTTTCAGATAATACCCCAAGTGATAATGCGAGGGATAAAAACGTTTGTAAGAACCCAAGTAAATTTTATAGTAATTCAAATCTTTCTTGTCGTAGGCATTACTTATCATCCTGACCGGCATTGCAAATGCACCCGAGCGCCCGCGTCCGCCTTGCGAAAGTTCGGTTTCCGTATCCACGGCATCGCCTTCAAAATACCAAAGCGGATAAATAAACGCCGAAACGGCCAACCTGCCCAAATCACCGAAAAAAAGATGTCCGAGTTTTACAAAGCCCCTGTTGATGACATCAAATTGAACCACATGCCGGTATTCGTGATTCGACAAATCCTTATACCAGGCCACACTGCCGAAATAAAGCTTATGATAAGGTTGCATATACCATTCGGATTTTCGAGGTGCAAGACTTACATAGGCATTGGATATGGAAGT
>JAMONI010000221.1 GCA_027065935.1 Flavobacteriales bacterium
CATTGGAAAGCCGTGAAAAGTTTAAAAGTATTTTTATTTTCAATACTTCGGGACAAGTACTTTTAGATGTTGACGATATTAATTCTTTTACAAGTGAAATTGATATTTCCGCTCTAACCGAAGGGATTTATTTCATCCAAGCGAAAACCGTAAACGATAAGGTATTTCAAGCCAGATTAATCAAAATGTAAGCTATTTACTTTCTTCCCAAAGTGCTT
The DNA here is from genome assembly GCA_027065935.1 of Flavobacteriales bacterium. Lineage (GTDB taxonomy): Bacteria > Bacteroidota > Bacteroidia > Flavobacteriales > Flavobacteriaceae > JAADED01. Next base: position 219 of record JAMONI010000221.1, read on the forward strand.
TGATTTCGGGAATATTTTTGAAGGCTTCCTTATCCGGTTTGTTCAGCGAAACAAATTGCTTGGCGATGCCGAGAATTTTATGATCTCCGAGTTTGTAAATCGAAAAAAAATAATAATCTTCCCGCACGTAAGCATCGGCCACTACGGTGGACAATGTGGCGACGATTCCTTCAAATATTCCGCTTTTTACACCGGTTTCCCGGTTAAATTCTTTCACGGCCAGTTTTTGAACATATTCCTTAAAATCGTCTTGGCCCGGGTTGGTCAAAAACAGTAATCCGAGTAAAAGCAAAACTACAATGCCTGATTTTTTCATGATTAAATCTCCGTATTTTCGTCGAAATTTTCCAATAATTCTCCGAAACGTTTGACAAACAATCCGCCCAACATACCGTCCACCACACGGTGGTCGTAGGAATGAGACAGGATCATTTTATGACGAATACCGATGACGTCACCTTCGGGCGTTTCGATAACGGCGGGCATTTTTCGTATGGCTCCTACGGCCATAATGGCCACTTGCGGTTGCGGAATAATCGGAGTTCCGGCTATGTTACCGAACGAACCGATATTGGTCAACGTGTAGGTTCCGCCTACAATTTCATCGGGATGGAGTTTGTTTTCGCGTGCGCGTTTGGCCAAATCGTTTACTTTTTTGGTCAATCCGAGCAAACTGTACTGATCGGCGTTTTTAATCACCGGAACGATTAAGTTTCCGGTGGGCAAAGCTACGGCCATTCCTATGTTTATATTTTTTTTCCTGATAATTTTATCTCCGTCCACCTGAACGTTGATCATAGGAAATTCCCTGATGGTTTTGGCCAACAGGTAAATAAATATGGGGGTGAAAGTAATTTTTTCACCTTCGCGTTTGAGAAATGCATCTTTGATTTTATTTCGCCAACGGACCATACGGGTCACATCGGCTTCCACGAAGGATTGCACGTGCGGCGAGGTATGCTTGGAGCGCACCATGTGTTCGGCGATAAGTTTGCGCATCCGGTCCATTTCGATGATTTCATCACCGGGTTCGATGATAATGCCTTTTTCTTTAGGCACATACCCCGATGCGGATATGCCCGATGGCACCGGAGGTTGTGTTGTGTCCTTATGTGAAGGTATTTCGGCAGGTTTGGCTTTTATCTCGGTTTTTGTCACCCGGGTTTCCCGCTCTTTGAGATATTTCAAAATGTCGCGCTTGGTGACGCGGCCGTTGCGTCCCGTGCCGGGGATGGCATCCAGTTCTTCTTGAGAAATACCTTCCACTTTGGCAATGTTTTTCACCAATGGCGAATAAAGACGATTTTTGGTGGAAATGACGGGTTCCGTTTCTTTTTCGACGGAGGATGCTTCCGTATTCGTTTTTACGTCTCCGGCGGTTAACAGCCCTGCCAAGTCATCGTCGTCATCCTCTACCTCGCGGTCGGTTTCGATAATTGCCACCACTTCGCCTATTTTGATGGCGTCGCCGGGTTGAAAAAGTTTTTCTTTTAAAATACCGGGTACTTCGGAAGGGACTTCACTGTCCACTTTATCGGTGGCCACTTCAAAAACGGCTTCGTCTTCTTCAACGGTATCGCCCACCTCTTTGAGCCAAGCGGTTAGTGTGGCTTCGATTACACCTTCGCCCATGTGTGGCAATCTCAATTTATATAAGGCCATAAGTTATCGTATTTATGCGAATTTAGTAAAATTTCAAATACTTTCCACGATTTTATTCAAGGTTTCCGAGGGACGCATAGCTTTACCTGCCTTTTGATCATCGGGCAAATAATAACCTCCGATGTCTTTGGGTTTACCTTCGGATCGGCGGATTTCTTCCAAAATTTGCTCTTCGTTTTCAATAAGCCGTTGTGCTATGGTTTTATATTTTTCCGCCAATTCCGTGTCATCGGTTTGGTTTGCCAATTCCTCCGCCCAATATC
>JAMONI010000222.1 GCA_027065935.1 Flavobacteriales bacterium
GTCGAAACTTCCCACCTTGGGGCCGGTTTGACCGAAACGGGCATTTTCGCTGGCAATGGTCAAATCACACACCACGTGCAATACATGTCCGCCGCCTATGGCATATCCGTTCACCATGGCGATAACGGGCTTGGGCAAAGAGCGAATGGCTTTGTGAACATCCAAAACATTGAGGCGTGGCGTACCGTCTTCATCAATATATCCGCCGTGACCTTTATAATTTTGGTCACCTCCCGAACAAAAGGCCTTATCGCCTGCGCCGGTTAAAATTACCACGTCGATTTTCGGGTTGTAGCGGCAAATTTTCAAAGCGTCTAAAATTTCATCGTTGGTCTTCGGTCGAAAAGCATTGTAAACCCTGGGGCGGTTAATGGTAATCTTGGCTATTCCTTCGAAAAATTCAAATAAAATGTCTTCGTATTCTTTAATGGTTTGCCAGTTTCTTTTCATAACAATTTGTTTGGAACAATTCTTGTTTTGACAAAAATAGCATTTTTATTATTAACTTTGAAAAAATTACACTGATGAAGAAAAAGACTGTTATTTTATTTTTTGTTTTTGTTTTGACCTTCGTAAATGTTTCCAATGCACAGCATTGGCGTTTTTCCGAAGCCGCTTTTAGCCGTTATATCGAAAAATACAGACTGGACGATTGGGACAGCAGTCTCATCGAAGGCAATCCGTTTTTGTTCGACGAAGAGAAGCAAATCACGGTGGTGACCAAGGAAGACAAAAAGTATGTCTTCCCAAAAGCTAATTATCAGATTTCCAACGACTTGCTTTTTTACAAAGACAATGATGATTTGTATGAGATTTTTCCCGATAAGGTCAAATTCGTTATGTTGGAAGACGGTAAGCGTAAGCGGATTTTCGTGCCGGGCGCGCAGTTTCCCGTGATGTCTAAACATAAGTTTAAATTTTTCGAGGTGTTCACCGATGCGCCGCAATTTGTTTATGTGCTGGTAGGTTATAAGAAAAAAATCGTTCCTAAAAATTTAAGCCAGTCATATGCATCGGACAAATCGGTTGAAGAACAGGTTTTTAAATTGGAAAAATTCGTTTTTATCAAAACCTCCGAAGGTTTTGTAAAAGTGTCGCCCAAGCTGAAAAACATAGCCAAAATACTCGGATGGGATGACAGCACCTATAAAAAAATGAAAAAAATCGTTCGTCAAAAAAAATGGAAGCTCAACCGCCCGGAAGACTTGCAAAAACTGATGGAATATTATTATTTAACGCCCGAGAAAAAGTAATGCGGGTTTATTTTAAAAAAGCAAAGTAATCTTTTAGTATCTCTGCATTAGGGACCGAAGCGGTATGAATTTCGAGTATCCGGGTTGTTGCGGACAAAAAGTTCTGTAAGATTTGCGCCAATTCCCCTTCGTTACCCGAAAAGTATTCGTATTCCAAACCGAAAGATTCGGCCCGTTTTTTTAGCGTGCCGGAATACTTGTAAACAAAATAACGTTCGTAATTGTGGATTCCGGACGGCCCCGGAATAAAATTAAAAATATCTCCACCGCCGTTGTTAACGACAATAATCTTTAAGTTGCCGGGAATACTTTGCCATAAGGCGTTGATGTCGTAGCGAAATGACAGGTCGCCTATGACGGCCAACACCGGCATGCGGGATTTTTTGGCCGCACCGACGGCCGTTGAAACACTACCGTCGATACCGCTAGTACCTCGATTGGAAAAATGTTTGATTCCTTCGGGAAAATCAAAGAGTTGTGCATAACGCACTACGGTACTGTTGCCCCATTGCACATGATACGGCTCGGGCAAAAGCTTTGACAGCGCATGATAGACCGCCATATCGCCGAAAGGCAAGCGGTTGACGAATCCGGTATGTTTGGCTTGCCGTAAAGTGCGCAGTTCGTTCCACCGTCCGGCATAGTCCGAGCCGGCGGAGAAATCGTAAATGCGAAAAAGTAATTGCGACAAGAACATTTCCGGTGTAGTGCGCACAAAAGCCTTCAAGGCATCGAAAGTATCGGGCGGAAAGGGATAGTTGCCGATGTGCCAATGGGTCAGCGGGCGCTTTTGTTCGCGAAGCAGAAATTTAATTTTCTTGGAAATAATGTTGTTTCCTAAGGTGACGACCAAATCGGGGGCGTAATGTTCCCAAGTTTCCGGG
>JAMONI010000223.1 GCA_027065935.1 Flavobacteriales bacterium
CACGTGGAAGTCAAAGTTCCCGAAGATGCGCTGGGTTCGGTAATGACCGATTTGCAAGGACGCCGTGCCATCATCCTGGGTATCGACAGTGCCGGAAAATACCAAAAGATCACCGCACGTGTTCCTTTGGCCGAAATGTATCGGTATTCCACTTCCTTACGTTCTCTTACACAAGGACGCGGTACCTTCACGAGCGAATTCGCTTCATACGAACCGGTGCCTTCCAATATCCAGGAAGAACTCATCAAACAACATCAAGAGGAAAAAGACAACTGATACGCTTGGAGTTTTTCCACTCCCGCCGGTCCTTTTTTCAAGGATCGGCGCTTTTTTTGGGGATTTTACTATTTTTACGCCCATGAGACCGCGTTTATACTTGAGCATTTTCATGCCGGTAATAGTATATGTGTATTCCTTCGGACAAACGGGATACAAATTCTCCTTGGAACTCCCCTACTCTTACTCCTGGGCGCATCACCCGTATATGAACAACCTGACCGGCCGGACTTTTACAGGCCTGCAAGTAAACCTTCATTTCGACCGTACTCGTCAAGTGAAAGATTGGATTGTAGCCCACAATTATCCCGAAACCGGTATCTTGTTTATTTATCAAAATCTGCAACATCCGGATTTGGGGAAAATAATAGGTTCCGTGTACTATTTCACCTTCTTCCTCAATAAACGTTCAAAAAAGCTAAACTTCCTTCTACAGTTCGGCGAAGGAATTGCTTACAATACCAATCCTTATGACAAAATCGAAAATCCGAAAAATATTGTTTTCGGCTCGCATCTTTTGTACGCCTTTTATTTCACCGCCAAACTGCGTTATACTTTCACCGGCTCGCCTTGGGAATGGGAAACCGGTTTCAGCATGTATCATTATTCCAACGGAAGCTACAAAACGCCCAATTCGGGCTTAAACTTGCCGGGATTTAATATCGCCCTGCTCTATAATTTTAATAAGACAAACAATAAAATTCCCCAAACGAACCGGAATATATCCTTTCAAAAAAAACGCTACCGTGAAATTTACATCCGCGGCACTTTAAGCGAAATGGAAGTCCCCGGATTGGGTGTCAAACCCGGAATCATCTTCGGATTCAAACACGTTTGGCATCCCGCATTTAAACACCAATACTATGCTGGCGCCGAGCTGATGCTCAATTACGCCTACAAATCATACCTTGCCTATCAACATATCGCCTTCAACGAATACGAAAAAATTCCCGATTTCAAACGTATTGCCATAACCGGAGGTTACATGTTTAACCTCGACCCCACAAATTTTATCTTGGGAACCGGTATTTATCTTTACAATCCTTCGCGCAAACATTTATGGTACGTCCGGGCCGGAATGAGTTACCGCATCGCAAGCAAATGGCGCTTAAGCGCCACCGTCAAAACACATTATTTCACCGCCGAAGAAGTGGATATCGGATTGCACTACATCATAAATTAACACGCCATGAAAAAATTTTTGACAAGCACCGGCTTTATCGCGATAAGTATTTTTTTGCTTCATTCCTGCAAAAAATTTTCTTCTTGCCGACTCTCCGGCGTAAAGCAAACCGAACAATACGTTTTATCCGGTTTTAACAAGGTGGAAACATCCCGAAACATCGAATTACATATCCAACAGGCTACTTCACAATCCATAACGGTGGAAGCGGATAAAAACCTGCTTGCCGACTTCAAATACTATATTTCGGATAGTACGCTGTATTTGGATTACGACGCGGGATGCATTTTCAGGGACGAAGAAACCAAGATTACCGTCCTCCTAAAAACAGATCAACTGCGGCAAATTAGAAATTCATCGCATTTCGGCATTTATTCGGTCAATACTTTAACCTTCCCCGAGGTAACCTTGATTTCGGAAAATTACCGACAACCGGATTCTCCGGCTTTGGGTGATTTTATTTTGAACGTTGATAATCAACGGATTAAAATCATTTCCAACAATCTATCGCAATTTCAAATCACAGGTCGGACGCAACAACTTCAAATCCATTTTTACGGAGGTTTCAGCCGGTTTGAAGGGCAAAACCTGACGGCTAACGACATTTATGTTTTTCATCGCAGTTCCAATGACTTGTTGCTCTTTCCCGTCAACAGTCTTTCGGGCGAAATCCGTTCG
>JAMONI010000224.1 GCA_027065935.1 Flavobacteriales bacterium
TATGTGGCTTTTACCCGGCCGGTAGAAAAACTTTATGTGTTGGCCGGCAATCCGGTCCGCTCAAAAAACAATACCGCACAAATTTTTTCCGCTATCGCCGCAAAACTTCCCGGAGCATTGTCCGGCGCGCATATCAATACCGCTGAAGCTCTATTGCAATACGGTGAGGAAAAACCGTCTTCCGCCTCCGCCGGATCAGGCATGGAGTATTTCGACACGGGATTTCATACGAAAATCAAAGACCCCGAAACCGCTCCGGTCCGAATCGATACGCGAAGCATCGATTTGTGGAGCGAAACCAAACGTAAACCCGTAGAAGTGGGACTAACCGTCCATCAATACCTGTCCGAAATCGAATGCCTGAACGACTGGAAACGAGTGAAAAAACGAATCAAATCCGGCTTGCCCGAAGAAATCGCCCGGGAAGTTATCTCCCGGATTGAACAAGTACTCCGGCATCCCGAACTCTCTTTTATGTTCGATTGCAACAACACGATTTTAACCGAACGTCCGGTGCTTATGAAGCAAAGCTTTCGTCCCGACCGCATCGTCATCGAAAGGGAAAACCGCGCATCCGTTTTGGATTATAAAACCGGAAAACACGATGCACGCTATGAAAAACAATTGGAACAATACGCCCGACTGCTCCGGGAAGCCGGATTCAACGTCACGAGAAAATGGATTGTGTACGTCGGCGATACCATACGAATCATCAAACTTCCTTGAGCGCGTTACAGGACAAATGACACAAAAATTGTTGAAAATTCCACGACCGGAAATCTTGGCCGGGACGTAAATTTGATTAACTTTGTAACATAAACTTCCGGACGGATTCGAAAGGTTTCGGGCTTTTGTATTTAGCACTCAACGTTCGGATTAAGCGTTTAAAATCAACATCTTATGTTTTTGATATTCGACACGGAAACCACCGGGCTTCCCCCGAAGGGTACCCGCTTCACGCAAACCGATTTGATGCCTCGAATGGTGCAAATCGCCTGGCAATTGCATGACGAAAGCGGAAAACTGATCGAGCATGCCGATTTTTTAATCAAACCCGAAGGCTTTAACATTCCGTTTGAAACCCAACAAAAACACGGCATTTCCACCGAATTGGCTCTGGAAAAAGGTCGTCCGTTGAGGGAAGTATTAAGCCTTTTTTCGGAAGTTTTGGATAAAGCCGGTTTTATTGTCGGCCACAACTTACAATTCGATATTGATATCATCTCCGCCGAACTCATTCGCATCCGGGAAGATTACGAACCGTTGCGTCAAAAAACCGTCATCGATACGATGAACGACGTGGTCACGGCATTTTGCCGGTTGCCCGGAGGACGAGGCAAATACAAACCTCCGCGTTTGGAAGAACTCTACGAGATTTTGTTCGGCGACAAATTCGATAACGCCCACAACGCCACCGCCGACGTTGAAGCCACGGCACGCATTTTTTTCGAATTGCTCCGAAGAGACATTTTCACTCCCGAAAACACCCCCGTGCCGGCCGAAGTCTTTCAAAAAGTCAAACAAAATTTTCCCGGAACCGTTCCGAACTTCGGCATAGAACACGTCAACCTGTTTGAATTAAGCGAATCAATCCGGAAATCCGGACGACAAGAAGACCGCACCGAAACGCCCGCAGTAAGCATCGACAGGAACACCCGCTTTGCACATCTGCACGTGTACACCCAATTTTCCATCTTGCAATCTACGGTCAAACACAAAGAACTCATAGAAAAAGCCGCCCGGTACAACATGCCGGCCGTAGCCGTAACCGACAAAGGAAATATGTTCGGCGCATTCCGTTTTTGGCAAGCGGCCGACCAATATAATCGAGGCAAAGCAGAAGACGAAAAAATCAAACCCGTCTTGGGCGTGGAGCTCAACGTCTGTAAAGACCATACCGATAAAACCAAGCAAGACGACGGCCATGCGGTGGTATTATTGGCCAAAAACAAGAAAGGTTACGAAAACTTACTCAAATTGGTTTCCATAGCCAATTTGGAAGGATTTTACTACGTGCCGAGAATAGACAAACAATTGCTAAAAAAACACCGTGAGGGCATTATCGCCCTTTCGGGCGGACTCGAGGGCGAAATCGCCCATCACATACTGCGTGTGGGAGAAGCCCAAGCCGAAGCCAAATTGCAGGAATGGTTGGACATTTTCGGAGAGGATTTTTACCTTGAAGTTATGCGCCACAACCTCGATGCCGAAGAAGTGGTCAATAAAACCCTGAAAAAATTTTCCGAAAAATACGGCGTCAAACTGGTAGCGGCCAATCAAGTGTATTACACCGATCCCGAAGACTTCGAAGCGCACGAAATTCTCTTGTGCGTACGCGACGGCAAACGCCTCAGCGACCCGGTTGGAACGGGAAGAAATTTTCGTAAAGCTCTTCCGGTTAACGAATACTACTTCAAGTCCACCGCTCAGATGATTGAACTTTTTGAAACGGATATGCCCGAAGCCATCACGAACGTTTCCGAAGTTTTGGATAAAATAGAACACATCGATTTGAGCCGGGAAATCATCATGCCCAAATTCGACGTGCCCGAAGCTTTCAAGCAACCCGACGACCCGGATGACAAAAAAGCCCAAGCGGCCTACCTCGAGCATTTGGTCTATGAAGGCGCAAAAAGACGTTGGGGCGAAATAACCGATGAAATCAAACAACGATTGGATTACGAACTCCGTATCATCAACCAATCGGGCTTTGCAGGTTATTTTCTCATCGTTTGGGACGTGATCAACAAAGCCAAAGAAATGGGCGTTATGGTGGGGCCGGGACGAGGTTCGGCCGCAGGCTCGGCCGTGGCATATACATTGGGTATCACTAACGTGGACCCCATAAAATATAATCTGCTTTTCGAAAGATTTCTCAACCCCGACCGCGTCAGTATGCCCGATATCGATATGGATTTCGACGATATCGGACGGGCCAAAGTAATCGACTACGTAACCCGGAAATACGGCAAAGAAAATGTAGCCCACATTATTACCTACGGTTTCATCAAATCCAAAACGGCCATCCGGGATGCGTTCCGGGTGATGGAAATCGATTTCGCCATGGCCAACAAACTGTCGAAACTGGCCGATGCCCCTCTGGAGGTAATCCTAAACAACGATGAAAAAGCCTTACGGTCGAAAATCGAAAAAAGAGAGTCTCTGGAAAATGTCTTGCAATTCAAAAAAATTCTCAAAAACAACCCCGAACTTGTCGAACCCCTAAAAAAAGCCGCCACCATAGAAGGCGCCATTCGTAACCGGGGATTACACGCCTGCGGATACATTATAGCACCCACTCATTTGGATAATTTAATCCCCGTAACTTCAACCAAAGATACCGACCTGTTGGTCACGCAATTCGACCTCTCCGTTGTAGAGTCGGCCGGATTGTTAAAAATGGATTTTCTGGGAATTAAAACCCTCAGTATCATCAAAGATACCGTTGATTTGATCAAAAAACGGCATGGCAAAGACATCGACATCGATGCCCTTCCGTTGGACGACGAAGAAACCTACCGCTTGTTTAGAGAAGGACGCACGGTGGGGGTTTTCCAATTCGAGTCGGCGGGAATGCGAAAATATTTGAAAGAACTGAAACCTACCGAATTCGAAGATTTGATTGCCATGGTGGCCTTGTATCGCCCCGGCCCTATGGATAAAATTCCCAATTATATCGCCCGTAAGCACGGACTCGAACAAGTCACTTACGACTTGGATATCATGGAAGAATACCTCAAACCCACTTACGGAATCACCATTTACCAAGAACAAGTGATGCGCCTGTCACAAAAAATCGCCGGCTTTACCGGCGGCCAAGCCGACCGCTTACGTAAAGCTATGGGAAAAAAGAAAAAGAAAGAATTGGACGAACTCTATTCCGACTTTATCGAAGGCGGTTTGAAAAACGGACATCCCAAAGAGATTTTGGAAAAAATCTGGAAAGACTGGGAATCCTTCGCGCATTATGCGTTTAACCGCTCCCACGCCGTCAGTTATGCCATAGTGGCTTACCAAACCGCATGGCTCAAAGCCCACTATCCGGCCGAATTTTTGGCCGCCTCGCTATCCCACCACATCAACTCGCGCGACAAAGTGACCAAATTTATCGAAGACGCCAAAGCACACAATATCAAAGTCCTCCCGCCCGACGTAAACGAATCCGATAAAAACTTTACCGTAAACAAAGAAGGAAATATACGTTTCGGATTGGTAGCCATCAAAGGCGTGGGTGAAAGTGCCGTGGATGAAATCATTCGCAACCGGGCCGGCACTCCTTATGCATCCGTTTATGATTTTATTCGAAGGGTAAACCTTACGGCAGTCAATAGCCGAGTACTCGAAGGATTAGCCCTCTCCGGGGCATTCGACCGGTTCGGATTCGACAGGGATTTGTTTATTTGTAATGAAGGAAAATTCATCAAGGATTTAATCAAATACGGACAAAAATACAGGTCCGAAAAACAAAAAAGTCAAGCTTCATTATTTGAAGGGACGCAAGAACTGGAACTGCCCGAACCCAAACCCGCCAAGTGTGCGTATCCGTTGCCTCCTTCGGAACTGCTTGAAATCGAAAAAGATTTGCTCGGATTTTACGTGTCGGGACATCCGCTCGATATGTACAAACATCACGTCAGGTTCTTCAAAAAATACGAAACCGAATACGTAAACTTGGTTCTCAAAGCCCTGAATACCATGACCGACGTAAAATACGAAACCGGCGAAGCCGACGACACGCAAGAAGAATTCGTTTACGATGCCGAAACCGGACAGCTCGTTGAAACCGACGAAGTCATCACCGATGAAGTATTGACCTATCACGAAGCCAAACTGATGCTTAACAAAAAAATAAATCTCGTCGGCTTTATCACCGAGGCCAAACATTTGACCTCCCGTAACGGCAAATCCATGGGATTCTTCAAATTGGAAGATTATACCGGCGAATTGGAAGCGGGCATCTTCGGTGAAGTTTACTTGAAAAAAGAACATTTGGTCAAAGAAGGCCTTAAAGTGGGTGTGACCGTAGTGGTAGAAGAAAATTTCCGGCGCAAAGGTACGTATTCTGTCAGGGTGGTCGATATGATTCCGCTCGAAGACGTATTGAGCGTGCACGCCAAAACCCTAACCGTGTTTTTCAACGAAATCGACATTACAAAAGAACTCGTGGACAAACTCCTGCATATCGTAAAAAAACACAAAGGAAAAAAACGATTCGAAGTATATATTCATTCCATCGCCGAAAAATTCAAATTGAAATTAACCAGCCGGAATTATAAAGTGGATATCAATTCCGACCTGTTAGACGAACTGGAAGCCGAAGGTTTCGACTATAAAGTAACATGAGCGGTTTTCCCCGTTTAAACCTTCGTAAGTTAGCGGCATCAAATACCCGGAACCGAAAAACCAATTGATATGAAAAAAATTTGGATAATGCTATGGATTACCGCCGCTTTGATTTCGGCGCAAGCACAACAACAACCCGAAAAACAAGGAAGGGAAAAACTTCTTGAAAAAAAATTAAACTACCTGAGAGAAAAATTAATGCTCAACGATCGGGAATTCGTCGTCTTTGAACAAGAGTTCAAATCTTTTGAAACACAAAGATGGAAGTTATTTCGCCAAAAAAAACAAATTCTCCAGACCTTGCGCGGAAACAAAACCGCGAACTTAAGCGATAAAGAAATCGCCGACAAACTCAAACACTTAAGAAAATTGGAAAGAAGCCTGTTTGAACTAAAGGATAAACATTTCGAACGTATCCAAAACATACTTCCTCCCAGAAAAGCTTTACAATACTGGAAATACTCCTTGCAGTTTAACAAAATGCTATTGAAAAAACGAAAAACGCACCGGAGAAAAACCGGAGAAAAAAGCGACGGACACCGGTAATTTTACTAAAAGGAACATAAAACCCGAAGGATTTTAAAGGCGAAGCGGGGTTAGAGCAACGAATAATTATCGTAACTTTGTCCAAAACCCAAAATGCAAGAATTTCGTGTACGCTTTGCCCCCAGCCCTACCGGGCCGCTTCATATCGGAGGGGTTCGGACGGCTTTATACAACTATTTGTTAGCCCGCAAATACAACGGAAGTTTTATTCTTCGAATCGAAGACACGGACCAAAAGCGTTTTGTTCCCGGCGCCGTTGAATATATTCGAGAAGCGTTGGAGTGGGCGGGCATCGTTCCCGACGAAGGCTTCGGCTACGGCGGAACTTACGGGCCTTACAAACAAAGCGAACGGAGCGACATCTATAAAAAATACGTTCGACAGCTCCTCGACTCAGGAAAAGCCTACTACGCCTTTGATACACCGGAAGAATTGGATGCCTTGCGAAAACAATATGAAGCCGAAGGAAAAACCTTTATGTACGATAGCAGCGAAAGAATGCGCTTAAATAACTCATTGACACTGTCGTCCGCAGAAGTGCGAAAACGCTTGGAAGAAGGCCACCCCCATGTCATACGGTTTAAAACAGAGCCCGGACGGGAATTACACATAAACGATCTCATTAGGGGAGCAATTAAAGTTAATTCTTCCACTTTAGACGACAAGGTTTTGATGAAAAGCGACGGTTTGCCCACTTATCATTTGGCCAACATAGTGGACGACCGTCTGATGCGTATAACCCACGTGATTCGAGGTGAAGAATGGTTGCCGTCATTACCTCTACACATCTTGCTTTATGAAGCATTCGGGTGGAAACCGCCGGAGTTTGCCCACTTGCCTCTTATATTAAAACCAAATGGAAAAGGGAAACTAAGTAAGCGTGACGGTGTTTCGGGCGGATTTCCGGTTTTTCCCCTGCAATGGCAAGATCCCGCTACGGGACAAACCTATTCCGGTTACCGGGAAGAAGGCTATTTGCCGCAGGCTTTTGTGAATATATTGGCGTTTTTGGGCTGGAACCCGGGCGACGAAAAAGAAATTTTTACATTGAAAGAGTTGGTGCAAGCTTTCGATTTGTCCCGTGTCAACAAGAGCGGTGCCCGCTTCGACCCCGAAAAAGCCAAATGGTTTCAGCACCAACATTTCCAAAAACTGTCCGACGAAGAAATGTTAAAATACATCGAACCGGTTTTACTTAAAAAACTGGGAGGTCGTGCGGAAGAAAAAGTACCGAAGGATTATACGAAAAAAGTATTATCCCTCGTCCGCGAACGCTTAACCTTCCCCGGAGATTTTTGGACATGGGCATCGTATTTTTACCAAGCGCCCGAAGGCTATAATCCGAAAACCGTAAAAAAACGTTGGAAAGACGACACATCGCATTTGCTCAACGAATTGTTGCCCGAAATGGAAAACATCACCCCTTGGGAAGCCGCTTCTATAAAAAAACAAATATCCTCATGGATAGAAGCAAAAGCCTTGGGCTTCGGAAAAGTTTTACAACCCTTACGTATCGCACTCACCGGTGATTTAAAAGGCCCCGATTTATTCGAGATGATGGCCCTCTTGGGAAAAGAAGAAACCTTAAAACGTATCCGTAAGGCTATAGAAACTCTAAAATGAAAAGGGAAATAAAAAATCCGCAGGATTTTAATCAGTGAACAATGAACAACGAACAATAAATAATTTTTTTCGAGTGACCTAGCGAAAATAACTAAAAACTAAGAACTAAAAGCTAAAAACCACCCTGCGCATTCAAAAGCCGGGCGTTTCGTTAAGAAATCATTCTTTCAAAAATATATCCGGAGGATAGGATACCGTTTCCAAATACAAACCTTGTGGTGGTGCCGAAGGCCCCGCGGCATTACGGTTTTTGGCTTGAATGATTCGGTGCATGGTTTCCGGAGGATATTTTCCGCTTCCTATTTCCACCAACGTTCCCACAATGGCGCGCACCATGTTGCGTAAGAACCGGTTTGCCGTGATGACAAATTCCAAGCGGTACGTGTCGGTTTCCCAACGCGCCTCATCTATCCTGCAGATGAAAGTTTTCACATCGGTTTTTACCTTCGAAAAACTTTCAAAATCTTCATAAGCCAACAAAATATCGGATGCTTTTTGCATGGCCTTTATATCGAGCGGTTCGTAATAGAGCCAAGCCCAATCCCACATAAAAGGGTCTTTTTTGTTTACAATGATATAACGGTAGGTCCTGCGCAAAGCATCGTAACGGGCATGCGCTTTCTCCTTGACCGGATGAATGTTTTCTATGGCGATGTCTTTGGGTAGGAATGCGTTTAATCGCTTGGAAAGCCAATCGATATCCACTTCGTTATTCACGTCGAAATGGGCGAATGTTTGCTTGGCATGTACACCGGCATCCGTGCGTCCCGCTACCGTTAATTCTACAGGTTCGCGTAATAGCAGGCGCATCCGGTCTTCAATGGTTTGTTGGATGCTGACGGCTTGGGGTTGGCGTTGCCAACCGTGATAATTTTTTCCCGAATAACTTAATTCCAAAAAATAACGCTTCACTTAATTTTCGTTTATCCTACAGGTTTTAATTCCCATTCCCGTTCCTTCAAATCGATGGCATAAGGCATCCCGAATACCAACGGAAAGTTTTCCGGTTCGTGACCGGCGGGAAAATTGAAAAACACCGGCAGGTCATAGCCTTTAACGGCTTCTAAAACAATTTGTTTGACCGAAAACGGAAAAGGCGGATTATCTTGTTTGATTCCGGTAAAATGCCCCAGAATCAATGCCGAAATTCGCTCGAAAATGCCATGTCGTTTCAAACTCCTAAAAATTCGATCCAATGCATATAAATGTTCGCTTACATCTTCCAAAAATAAAATTTTCCCGTTGAAATCCGTTTTACATGACGAGATGTGCGCCAATAATGTGGATGCATTTCCGCCCGTTAATATGCCTTTCACCGGACGCTCGTTGCAATTCATACTGTCGCGGGGCGTCAAATAACCCGGAAGTTTTCCCGAAAGGGTGTGAGCCGTTGCTTGCAATACGGAACCGGGAATTGAAGTTTTAAATTGAACGGGCATAATGGCGTGTATGCTGCCAATACCTTCTTGCAATGCACGCAGATGAAAATGCGTAATGTCGGAAAAACCTATAAGCCATTTGGGATGTTGTTTTAACAGAGAAAAATCTAAATTGTCAATTATACGAATACTTCCGTATCCGCCCCGTACCGCCCAAACGGCACGAATGTCTTTTCGCGAAAATGCTTCGTTCAAAACTTGTATGCGCTCCGTATCCGTCCCGGCCAAGCTTCCTTCCGAAGCATAAGTTTGGGGATGTATTTCTACTTGCCATCCCTGATGTTCCGCCCAGAGTTTGAATCTTGCCAAGGCCTCGCCGTCGGAAAAACTTCCGGCGGGTGCGCACACCAATATTTTGTCGTCTTTTTGGAGAAAAGGAGGAAAAATTAAAGGTTTCATACCCGGAAATTCCCGTAAAATTAAGGAATTTATCAGAACCAGGAACGCCGGCGCTTACGTCTTCTTCTTGTGGCACGCAACCCCAATACGCCGAGCAGGGAGCGGGTGACTTCACGAATAATCATTTTGCCCACCGAACTGTTAACCACCTTTTCAAATGTGCTTTTTTCCTTGCTTTTCTTTGTCTTGCTTTTGGATTTGCTTTCTTCCTCGTCTTCTTCCGCCGCTTCTTTGATTTTTTCCTTCAAAATTTCATAAGCGGTTTCTTTATCGATAGGTCGTTCGTATTTTTTGCGCAATTCGGATCGGGTCAGAATTTCGTTTAATTCGGCCGGAGTTAAAATGTCCATCCGGCTTTGCGGGGCACGCATCAGTGTATGTACGAGCGGTGTGGGGCGTCCTTTTTTTCCCAAAGCCGTAACCAAAGCTTCACCGATGCCGAGCTTGAGAATCAATTTGTTGGTGTTGTAATAGTCCGAAAGCGGGAAGTTTTCGGCCGTAAGTTTGATATTCTTGCGGTCTTTGGCCGTAAATGCCCGCAAAGCGTGTTGCACTTTCAGTCCCAGTTGAGCCAAAACTTCGTCGGGGATGTCTTTGGGATTTTGCGTGACGAAAAAAATACCGATTCCTTTGGAACGTATCAGTTTGATGATGGTTTCGATTTGTTCGAGCAAAGCTTTCGAAGCGTTTTTAAACACCAAATGGGCTTCGTCGATGAAGAAAACCAACTCGGGTCGGTCGGCATCGCCTTGTTCGGGCATTTTGGCATACAATTCGGCCAATAATTGCAACATGAACGTGGAAAACAACTTGGGCCTATCCTGAATGTCGGTCAAACGGATGATGTTGATTATACCG
>JAMONI010000225.1 GCA_027065935.1 Flavobacteriales bacterium
CGCCAAAGGATTACTCGGTTCACCCCTGCCCCACGCCCATATCGTAACCACCACCACCCACAAAACCTTGCGCGGCCCTCGCGGCGGCATGATTCTCATCGGAAAAGATTTCGAAAACCCACTGGGCATCAAAACCCCCAAGGGTAAAATCAAAATGATGTCGCAAGTTATCGACAGTGCCGTATTCCCCGGTATGCAAGGCGGACCGCTCGAACACGTAATCGCCGCCAAAGCCGTTGCGTTCTACGAAGCCCTGCAACCGGAATTCGAAAACTACGCCCGGCAAATTATTCGCAATGCCCGGCGCCTGGCTCAAAACTTGTCCGACAAAGGATATCACATCATATCGGGCGGAACGGACAACCACATGATGCTCATCGACCTGCGCAACAAAAACATCACCGGAAAAGACGCCGAAAAAGCCTTGGGCAAAGCCCATATCACGGTCAATAAAAATATGGTGCCGTTCGACGACAAATCCCCTTTCGTAACTTCGGGAATACGCATCGGCACGCCGGCATTAACCACGCGCGGATTCACAGAACAAGATATGGACGTCATCGCCGGTTTAATCGACGAGGTAATTACCCGTGCCGATGATGAAAAACACTTGGAAAAAATCGGCCGCAAAGTTATCGACATGGCATCGAACAAACCGCTGTTTGCCTATTAAACATATAAACCCGTAAATCGTAACGCTATGAAAAAACTACTGATGCTTACGCTTTTTCTCCTTGCCCTAAACGCTTGCAAACCGGTAAAATATCAAGCTTTCTACGACAAGCAAAACACCACAAAAGTCGTATTAAACACCGATAACTTTAAAATCTCGGGCACTTTTACGGGCGAAGCCATCGTAAAAAAAGTCACTAACTTTAAAAAATCCGACGGCTTGTTGGCCAAAGCCCGAGAAAACTTGGTCGAAAAAGCCGAAAAAGCAGGCTACAAGCTCGAAGGAAGCCGGACTTTTATCAATATCAGCATCGATTACATCGAATCGAAAGAAAAAATCAAGGCGGTGATCACGGCCGACCTTATTGAATTTACCGAATAAACCGGATCAAAAGACGGACTTCCTTCGTCCGCATTCCCAACAATAAGCTAATCCAATCGATATGAGCGGGGGTGCGGTATGCTATTATTTCCTACTTTTGTAATCCAAGAGACCGTTTTATGAAAATCGCTTTGGCCCAAATCAACGTCACCATAGGTGATTTTGAAGGAAATTTCAACAAACACGTTCGTTATATCGAGCAAGCCGTCCACGCCGGAGCCGACCTGATTGTTTTTCCCGAACTGAGCATCACCGGTTATCCGCCCCGCGACTTTTTGGAATTCAAGGATTTCATCGAACAAGCCGGACAAACGGTGGAACGGCTGAAACCTTATAGCCGGCAAATCGCCGTCGTAGTCGGCGTCCCTACGGTAAATCCCGTTATCGAAGGCAAAGATTTATTTAACTCCGCCGTGTTTTTACACCGGGGCAAAGAAATTTACCGCCAACACAAAACCTTGTTGCCCACTTACGACATTTTTGACGAAGCACGTTACTTTGAGCCGGCTTCCCGTTGGGAAGTTGTTCCCTTCAAAGGAAAAAATATCGCCCTGACCATTTGTGAGGACTTATGGAATTTGGGTAACGAAAATCCGCTTTACACGGTGAATCCGGTGGAAAAATTCACAGACAAAAAACCCGACCTCATCCTCAACCTTTCCGCTTCGCCTTTTGACTACCGGCACGCCAAAGAACGCATCAAAGTGCTGAAAGCCAACGTAAAAGCATATCGATTGCCCATCGTTTACGTCAACCATACCGGAGCTCAAACCGATTTGGTATTCGACGGCGGTTCGCTTGTGATGACCGCATCGGGAAACATTCACCGTGAACTCCCCTTCTTTGAAGAAGCGCTCCAAGTCATCGATACGGATCGAATGGACCAAACGAACCGAGAACATCCCAAAGAAAAAATTCCGCTCATCCACAAAGCTCTCGTTACGGGCATCCGGGATTATTTTAGCAAAATCGGCCTGAAGTCCGCCGTCGTAGGACTTTCCGGAGGTATTGACTCGGCGGTGGTCAGCGTTTTAGCCGTGCAAGCCCTTGGAAAAGAAAATGTACACGCACT
>JAMONI010000226.1 GCA_027065935.1 Flavobacteriales bacterium
CCCCAAATGAAGCGGCTTATTGGTGTTGGGCGATGAATATTCCACCATTACACTACGGTCCGAAAGGCCGGTAACGATGCCGAAATCCGGTTTCTTGAAATTTTTGCTAACGAAATCCGCAAAAATTCGGTCTTGTAAGACAAAATTCAAAAAACCGCCCGCTACATTAAACTTTTTAATTTCGCCGGTATTTTTCAACAAATAAGTACCGATTTCTTCGGCGATTTGCGTAGGTGATTTTTTTAAGGTTTTGGCCAACGGGAATGTGGTAAACGTATAATCGCCCTCTATACCTTTTCGCGTCGGGGTAAGTTCCACGGGGTAATCTTTCAATCCGTATATGTCCGAAAGCCCTTTTTTAATTTTTTCTTCAAGCGATGCTATCATAACCGGGACAAAATTTATGCAAATCTACGAGATTTAATCAAAAAAACCGGATACGAGCAACAATTTCTTCATCTAACCGAATCGTTCCTAAAAAACACTTTGGTACTTTCGTGCTATCTGTGGCAATCCGTCCGCCTCGAGGGGATAATAATCGAATTGTTGATTTTTTGTAAATTGAAACGGGATTAAACTTAAAAAATAATAAAATGAAGACCATATCACGGTGTATCGCGATTGTAGTTTTCTTCTTCTCCTGCAATAAAAATCCCGGTACCGAAGAGGTATTGAAAAAATCCTTTGAAAAATGCCAATCCGTTACCAACGGATACTATGAAATGGACTATTACATCAAATACATGAGCAAAAAGGATACCACATTTCTAAAATACAAGTTTTATTTCGATAAATCGAAAGGCGACAGTATTTTTCCGGCGGCTTTCCGTTATCGGGAATTTAAAGAAGGTAAATACCAAAGAGACGTATTATATACGGGCGATGCCTTGTTGACTTATTCCGAAAAGGATAGCACGGGAACTATAATGGAAAAAAAACGATGGGCCGAAGATTTAATGGCTTACCGCCACAATTACCGAAAATTTTATTCTCCCCTTATGGACGACGACAGTTGGCCACTGCCGAGCGATTCCGCTTTTGTGGACGATAGCTACACCTTCGAATGGATCGGAACCGAAACACTTAACGGAGTGCCAAGCTATCACGTAAAAATGAACATTGATCACGAAGACGATGAAAATGAAAAATTCAAAACTTTAAGTGCGGAATACCACTTTTGGATTTCCGAAAAAGATTACCTGCCGTTACAATACACCATAGAATATGAATTGCTCGTCAATAACAGGGACACGATGACCCAATACCAAAGAATCATGCTAACCGAATACCAATTCAACCGTCTTGAAAACGATAGCGTGCTAAAAAAATCTTCCGTGCCGCCTTTTGTAAAACTTGAAGAATACGAACCTTACGAAGCTCCCGATCCCTTGCCTATAGACACCATCGCTCCCCAATGGACCTTAATTTCGCTTAAGGGTGATACCTTAAGCCTGTCCGACTTTAAAGGAAAAGTGGTTCTATTGGACTTCTTCTACAAATCTTGTATGCCTTGCGTTTGGGCATTGCCCGCATTACAAAGTTTACATGAAAAATACAGTGATAAAGGACTCGTTGTACTCGGTATAAATCCTTTCGACACCAAAGAAGACGATATCGAAGGTTTTTTGAAAAAACAAGGCGTAACCTATACCGTATTCTTAAACGGAGAAAACATAGCCGAAAAATACCGTGTATCGGGCTATCCGACTATGTATCTCATCGACAAAAAAGGAAAAATCCTCCACGTCCAAACCGGATACGGCGAAGGCGTTGAACAGAAACTTGAAAAAATAATTAAAGAAAACCTGTAAGCCCGTAACCTTCGGCTTGTTAATTGTAGCGCGCTTTTTCCGGTTCGTTTTTTCTAAAAAACCGGACATAAAATCCGCAGGATTTTAAAGGCAGAGTGGTTTTAATAAATCCTCCTCTGTCATTCTCACAAGGGGCCGGAACGACTCATCCTTCGGATTTGAGACGATGTGCGCGAGGGAAGTCCCGATAGCTATCGGGACCTCCTTCGTCCGCAGGTCAATATGACTCGTATCGAGATCCTCCATAGGAGTCGTATCGACCTATGGGAGCATGACATTGGTCGTTCTTTTAGTCTTTTATTGCCTTCGGGA
>JAMONI010000227.1 GCA_027065935.1 Flavobacteriales bacterium
CAACGCCGCAGGCGCCAAAGTCGTCATCAAAGGAAAAAGCGTACATCCCGGTTACGCCAAAAACAAAATGATCAATTCCATCTTGATTGCCAACGAATTTATGTCGGCTTTTCCCAAAGACGAAGTTCCCGAAAAAACGGAAGGTTATGAAGGATTCTATCATATCACCCGGATTGAGGGTAAACCCGAAAAAACCGAAATGTATTACATCATCCGGGATTTTGACCGGGAAAACTTTGAGCGACGCAAGAAATTTTTCCTTGAAGTAGCCGAACAAATCAACCGACGGTTCGACGAACCCGTCATCCACATCGAAATGAACGACCAATATTACAATATGCGCGAAAAAATCGAACCCAACATGCACATCATCGATATCGCCAAAGAAGCCATGGAAGAACTAGGCATCACCCCAAAAATCAAACCCATCCGAGGCGGAACGGACGGCGCACAATTATCCTTCAAAGGACTGCCCTGCCCCAACCTTTTTGCCGGCGGATTGAATTTTCACGGACCTTATGAATACGTCCCCTTGGAATCCATGCAAAAAGCCACGGAGTTGATCATCAAAATCGCCGAAAAAACAGCACGAAAAAGCTAAAACAAACTCTGAATTCAAATCCCGGTTTTCTCTATAATCCGGGATTTTTTGTGTTGGACGAATGATTATAATCAGATAAAAATTCGTAGATTGTATCGAAATTCCAAACCCGGACCAATAACGCTTTTAATGAACACAATGAAGACCAAACGTTTTATCTTTCGACATATAGGACCTTCGGAAAATGAAATCCAAAACATGCTTGAGGAGTTGGGGCTAAAGAATTTGGACGAACTGATCCGGCAGACGATTCCCGACGACATTCGACTGAAAAAAAACATAGACCTTCCCCACCCCCTTACCGAAGAACAATGGTTCGCGCATATCGACCGGTTGGCCGGAAAAAACAAAACCTTCAAATCGTATATCGGTTACGGATATTACAAAACCCATTTGCCCGCCGTCATCCGAAAAAACATTTTTGAAAATCCGGCTTGGTACACGGCCTATACCCCTTATCAAGCCGAAATCTCCCAAGGCCGGTTGGAAGCCTTGTTAAATTACCAAACCATGCTGACCGAACTTACCGGGCTGCCTTTGGCCAACGCATCCTTATTAGACGACGCCACTGCCGCCGCCGAAGCCATGCTCATGTTTTTCAATCTGCGTTCGCGAAAGCAAAAAAAAGCGAACGTCAACAAGTTTTTTATCGACCGGAATATTTTTCCCCACATCAGTGCAGTAATCCGAACACGAGCCTATTTCAAAGGCATCGAGTTGATTGAGGGAGATGTGTTTGATTTTCAACCCGACGAAAGTTATTTCGGCGTCATGTGGCAGAACCCCGGACGTAGGGGAACGCTTACGGATGACGACGAACTTTTCGAACGCTTTGCCCGGGCCGGTCTAAAAACCGCCGTCATTTCGGATTTAATGGCCCTTAGCCTGATCGTCCCGCCCGGACACAAAGGTGCCGACGTAGTGGTAGGCTCCACCCAAAGATTCGGTTTGCCTCTATATTACGGAGGCCCCCATACCGGATTTTTCGTTACGAAAGAAGAATACAAACGACACGTTCCCGGCCGAATCATCGGAGTAAGCATCGACCGGAACGGAAAACGGGCACTACGAATGGCACTGCAAACCCGGGAACAACACATCAAAAGAGAAAACGCTACATCTAATATTTGTACTTCACAAGTACTTATGGCCATTCTTAACGGAATGTATGCCGTATATCACGGAAAGGAAGGCTTGCAGGAAATCGCCGGAAACATCCACAAGAAAGCCGTCTCACTCGAACATTCGTTGAAGCGGGCGGGATTCACACAAATGAACGAAAATTACTTTGACACCTTACAAATTCAAGTGAACGACAGAAACAAATTAAGGCAAATAGCCGAATCAAAACAACTTAATTTCAATTATTTCGAAAACGACAATGTTGTTTTGATTTCGTTGGACGAAATGACAACGGATGAGGATTTGCAGGAAATTTTAGACGTGTTCTCCGCCTACGCAGGTAAAACCATCTCTTTGCAACCAACCGAAGGTAACCGGTTAACCCGCTTGCGCGAAG
>JAMONI010000228.1 GCA_027065935.1 Flavobacteriales bacterium
ACCACGTTTGTTATCGACGAAAACGGAAAAGTTACCGACATTCAAACCCGTTCGCAATACAAAACATTAGCCCGTGAAGCCGAAAATGTCATCGCACGGTTACCGCAAATGCAACCCGGAAAACAACGAAAAAAAAAAGTGAAGGTCAAATACATTTTGCCCATAAGGTTCAAAGCGGATTAAACATTACGCCCATCCGTTATTACCTTGATTTATCGACAATACACACGGTATGTTATAGGAGAAAATTGTAATAATAAAAAAACTTCGTTATTTTTGTTTCGTGTTAAACACTGAAATTTCAATAAAACAAATATATTATGGAAGAAAAAAAATCACCGCGCGCCGATTTGAATAAATACACCGCACTGTTTTTGTGGTTAGGATTGGTGTTCGTTTTATTCACCACCTGGCGCGTTATCGAGTACAAAAAATACGAAAAAGACGATTATAAGGATTCCAAATGGAACGTTCAGGAAGAAGAACTGGAAGAAACATTGGAGGTGCAACAAGAACCGCCTCCCCAAGAACAACCGCAACAAAAACAAGCTCCGCCCGAAATCATTGAAAAAGTGGAAGACGAAGAAGAAGTGGAAGAAACCGTATTGGAATCCACCGAAACCGATGAAGAAGAAGTTATCGAAGAAGAAGAAATCGTTACCGAAGAGGAAGAAGAAGACGTAGCGGTGGCCTTTCAGTTCATCGAACAACCGCCGGTTTATCCCGGATGTGAAAAATTTAAAGACAATAAAGCCAAGCTTAAAAATTGTATGAGCAAAAAAATTGAACGTTTCATTAACCGGAAATTCGATAAAAGCATCGCCGAAGATTTGGGTGCAACGGGAATTATACGCATCAACGTTCAGTTTGAAATCGATAAAAACGGGAACATACGAAACATTCAAGCACGGTCGCGCTATAAAGAACTTGAATACGAAGCCAAACGTGTTATCTCCAAACTTCCCAAAATGCAACCCGGACAACAAAGAGGCAAACCCACCAAAGTTCGATACAACCTACCCATTGTGTTTAGGATAGAATAGAAAAACCGGAAATATAAACCACGCAAAAATAACGCCGTCGGATGAAAAACCGGCGGTTTTTTGTTTTAAAAACTTTTATTAAATTTGTTTCTTACAAGAAAAAATAAAAAAACATGAAAAAAATTATTCTTTCTTTCCTTCTTTCGATGTTTGTGATTGCGCTCCACGCGCAATACGCTACAAACTTCGATACCGACACGCCGGGAGCGCCGCCTAACGGTTGGACCTCCTATACCACCCAAACCGACGATCCGGGATTTATGGTATTCGACAGCGTTTCCATAGCCCAAAGCCCGAACAACATTTTGGCGCATTTGGGCACCGACATCAGCCAAACCTCGGACGCATGGATCGTTTCTCCCGCCATAACATTGGGAAATAACCAGGAATTGGTTTTTTATTGGCGAATGAAATGGTCCTTTGATTACGATTACACGGGCGTTTACATTTCCACCGGCTCCAACGACCCCATAGCCAATTCACAAGATTTTAATGAATTGGCCGAATTCGACCCCAACAATTATCCTACTTGGAACAGTTGGAACAAAGCCATGTTCGACCTAAGTTCCTATGCCGGACAAACCGTATATATCGCCTTCAAATACACGGGTGATTTCGCCCATGACTTTTATGTGGACGATTTTGAAGTAAGAAACATACCTTACTGTAATCCCACAACCAACATAGATTTCGTTTCATCCACCGACACCACAGTTGACATTTCTTGGGATGCCGTGCAAGGTGTGAATGAGTATGAAGTGATATGGGGCCCTCAAGGATTCGATCCCAATACCGGAACCCCCGTTATGGTGACGGGAAACACCTATACCATCACCGGATTACAACCCGCTACCTGGTATGATGTTTACGTAAGAACTTATTGTAGTTCATATAATTACAGCAGTTGGTCGGGCCCCGAAGCCGTAAGAACCATGGGACCGATACCCGTTAACGACACATGTGCCGGTGCCATCAACCTTACGGTTTATCCGGTCGGAGGCGGCGCCGGAAACGAAACCCAAGGCGATACGTACGATGCCACGCCGAGTGCCATGTCACATACTTCATGTGACAGCTTCGGCGACAATTTGGATCTGTTCTATACCTTTACCGCTCCCGCCGACGGTAACATGGTTGTTATAACCGGAGGCCCTCAAGGAGATGCTATAGAAGCCGCCATATATGATGCATGTGCCGGAAATGAAGTCGCCTGTTTCGGGAACGGAAACACAAAAATAGTAACGGGATTAACCCCCGGGCAAACGTATATATTGCAAATTTGGCACGATAGCTCTAATAAAGGACAATTTAACATCGTATTGGAAGAACTGCCTCCACCGCCAGCCAATAACGACTGTGCCAATGCCGAGTCTCTGACCGTTTATCCGGCCGGAGGCGGTGCCGGAAACGAAACCGACGGTGATACGACTTATGCATTACCCAGTAACATGGCGCATACTTCTTGTGACAGTTTCGGAGATAACTACGACTTGTTCTATAGCTTTGTTGCTCCTGCAGGAGGCGTGGTTAACATTATAAGGGGAGGAGCCAACGGTAATAATATAGAAGCCGCCGTATATGACGCCTGCGGAGGTAATGAAGTCGCTTGTTTCGGATCGGGAGGTGCTATGATTGTAAGCGGCCTAACGCCCGGCCAAACCTATATTTTACAAGTTTGGCATGATAGTTTTAATGCAGGACCGTTCAACATTGTTCTGGAAGAAGGGCCCTCGGCACCTTCCAATAATGATTGTACGGGCGCACAAACCTTAACGGTATATCCGTATGGAGGCGGCGCCGGAAATGAAACCAGTGCCAGTACGGTAGCCGCTACACCCAGTAACATGGCGCATACTTCTTGTGACAGTTTCGGAGATAACTACGACTTGTTCTACACCTTTACAGCTCCTGCCGACGGTAGCGTGGCAATTATTACCGGTGGAGCGGAAGGCAATCAAATAGAAGCCGCCGTTTATGATGCTTGCGGAGGTAACGAAATCGCCTGTTTCGGGAACGGTTCTTATAAGCTTGTAACGGGTCTGACACCCGGCCAAACCTATATTTTACAAGTATGGCACGACAGCTTCAACGCCGGTGATTTCACCATCGTACTTGAAGAAGCACCTCCGGCACCTTCCAACGACCTTTGTGCCGATGCCATCGATGTTCCCGTGACTTCAAGCTGTTCTCCCGTATTCGGACATAATACGGGCGCTACGGATTCGGGTGTGGCGGATCCGGGATGTGCCAACTATCAAGGCGGAGATATTTGGTTTATGGTAACCGTTCCGTCGGACGGTAACGTGGATATCGAAACCACACAAGGAAATGTAGGCTCCGTCGGTGATACCGGAATGGCGGTTTATTCGGGTGATTGTAACAACCTTTCTTTGATCGAATGTAACGACGACGGAGGCAGCGGATTATTCTCCAAAGTTTCCTTAACGGGCCGGACACCGGGCGAAATCCTCTACGTAAGAGTTTGGGAATACGGTAACAATGCTTACGGAGAAATCGGAGTGTGTGCTTACAATCCTAACGTAAGTATAGGTGAAATCGAAGCCTACGGATTTAGCTTTTATCCCAACCCGGCCCAAAGCCAAATCACCTTCAAAGCCGAGCGAAATATCGACCGTGTTCAAATCGTTAATTTGACCGGCCAGATATTGATGGACTTGCGCGATATGAAAAACAAAGCGGTAAATATATCCGAACTGCCTCAAGGTGTTTATTTGATTATAGTTCAAATTAACGGAAAAGAAGGCACGTACAGATTGATTAAGGAATAAAGCCTGAGCAAATCGATAAAAAAAACCGTCTCCCTTAGTGGGGGCGGTTTTTTTATGCCTTTGATTTACAACTATTGTTGTAAATTTGCCCAGATTTAAATCAGATGAAAGAAGTCCGGTTACACGACAAAACATTCGTAGAGTTCATTTCCCATGAAGAAATTCTTCAAACGGTACGAAAATTGGCTGCCGAAGTGGAACAAGACGTTGAGGATATTCCCGTTTTTATCATCACCCTGAAAGGGGGTTTTATGTTCGGTTCGGATTTCGCCAAAGCTTTTACAAAGCCCGCCGTGTTTGATTTTATCAGGTTAAAGTCGTACCGGGATACGGAAAGCACCGGTGACGTGCAAGTTTTGGTGGACGTGACGGAAGATATTGAAAACAAAGAAGTGTATGTTCTGGAAGATATTGTGGATACGGGCAACACGCTGGAAAAAATCATCGGATTGTTAAAAGAAAAAAAACCGAAATTTATAAAAATCGTAACTTTGTTTTACAAGCCCGACGCATACGAAAAGGCATATCCCATCGATTTTTCGGGTTTTGAAATTCCTAAAAAATTTATCGTGGGATACGGTTTGGATTATAATGAAAAAGGAAGAAACCTAAAAGATGTATATCAACTGAAAATGTAATCGGATTATGATAAATGTCGTAATGTTCGGTCCTCCGGGGGCGGGAAAAGGCACGCAAGCCAAATTGTTGAGCGAAAAGTTCGGGTTCGTTTACGTGGCTACCGGCGATATGTTTCGCAACCACATCAAGAACGAAACCCCGTTGGGTAAGTTGGCTCAATTCTATATTGATAAAGGAGATTTGGTGCCCGACGAAGTTACCGTCAATATGATAAAAGAAGAAATCACCAAAAATCCCGAAGCAAGCGGAATTATTTTCGACGGATTTCCCCGAACTATCGTTCAGGCCGAAGTGTTGGATGAACTGTTGAAAGATAACAACCAAAAAATCGATGCCGTATTTGCTTTGGAAGTCCCCGAGGAAGTTTTGATCCAACGCATCCTTAATCGCGGAAAAACCAGCGGAAGAAAAGACGATACCGACCCCCGCACTATAAAAAGAAGGCTTGAAAAGTATCATACGGCCACCGAACCCTTAAAAAAATACTACGACGAGAAACAAGTTCTTCACTCCATCGACGGACTGCAAAGCATCGACGAAATTCACCGTTTGATAAGCGAAATTATAGAACACATTCAAAATGGCGACGGAAGGTAATTTTACCGATTATGCCAAAATTTATGTAAAATCGGGAAAAGGAGGCGCCGGGTCCGCACATTTGCGCAGAGAAAAATACGTACCCAAAGGCGGTCCCGACGGCGGCGACGGAGGAAGAGGCGGACATGTAATTGTCAGGGGAAACAAAAATTATTGGACCTTATTTCATCTGAAGTTTCAAAAACACTTCAAAGCACCTGCCGGAGAACCCGGAAAAAGCAATCGCAGATCGGGGAAAGCGGGCAAAGACATTATTATTGAAGTGCCTTTGGGAACGGTTATTAAAGATGCCGAAACGGGAGAAATCATAGGTGAGGTGACGGAACACGGACAGGAAGTGATAGTGGCCCGGGGCGGAAAGGGCGGATTGGGCAATTGGCATTTTAAATCCGCTACGCGACAAACCC
The DNA here is from genome assembly GCA_027065935.1 of Flavobacteriales bacterium. GTDB lineage: Bacteria > Bacteroidota > Bacteroidia > Flavobacteriales > Flavobacteriaceae > JAADED01. The sequence goes on from JAMONI010000228.1 coordinate 5,476, forward strand.
CGCGCTATGCCCAACCCGGACTTCCGGGAGAAGAAGGTTGGAAAATATTGGAACTTAAAGTCCTTGCCGATGTAGGCTTGGTGGGTTTTCCCAATGCAGGCAAATCCACTTTGTTGTCCAAACTTACGGCGGCAAAACCCAAAATCGCAGATTATCCTTTTACGACGCTAAAACCCAATTTGGGTATAGTGCCTTATAGGGAATTCAAATCATTCGTAATGGCCGATATTCCGGGTATTATCGAAGGTGCGGCCGAAGGTAAAGGTATCGGACACAGGTTTTTGCGTCATATAGAACGAAATGCCGTCTTGTTATTTACCATTCCCGCCGATAGTAACGATATCAAAAAAGAGTATGGAATATTATTGAAAGAGCTGGAAAAATATAATCCCGAATTGCTTCATAAAAAACGCATCTTGGCCGTTACCAAATCGGATTTATTGGACGAAGAGCTGAAAGAAGAAATCACCCAAGAACTTCCCGAAAACATACCCTTTGTGTTTGTATCGTCATTTACGGGTGAAGGTTTGGAAAATCTTAAGGATAAGTTGTGGAAAGCATTGAACGAAAAAGAAGTGTAATTTTTTTCTTGGAAATATCAGATTTCCTCCCCTTTAAAATCAAAAACAACAATACGCCTCGAATTTTCGAGGCGTATGCCAAAAGCGGAAATTTCCGTAACAAAAGCAGATATTCGAATTGCGTTGCGCTGAACTCGCTATTCTTCCGTTTCTTTCGGATTGGGGCCGTATGGATTGGGGCCGGGCACGCTGTCGGTGATCATTAAATACAATAACCACAAAGGGCCGATTACCGGAATCAAAGCCGCCAAGAGCATCCATCCGCTTTTGCCTACATCGTGTAATCTCCTTACACTAACGGCCAATCCGGGAATGAACATGGCCAGGGAATACAAACCGTACACCAGCCCGTAACCTTGCTCGCCTTTTGTCCCCAATACGTTATCAATCATCATTGCCACGATAGCAAACAGGAAGTTGAACAACACAAACATCCAGTACTCTTTTCTTCTGGCCCGACCTTTAAAGTCGGCAAATTGTTTTAAAGCTTTTACATACCATTTCATAAGCATTAATTTTAAGGGTTATTCAAAAAATCGATTTATAAATTGTTTTTTTATCAAGTCGGCACGGAAACAATGACCCAACGACCGTTGATTTTTTCCAATTCCACCGTGTCTTGTCCCGAAGCGGTTCGGCCTTTGAATTCCACTTCCATATAAATTTCCACTTCGGCTTTGCGGTCACCTGTATAATGCGTTTTTATGATGCGAAATTTTTTCACGGTCCACCGTTGATATTTCTCTATTTTACCGCGCAAGCGTTCGTTCCAGTGATTTTGGGGAGGCAGAACTTCCTTCCACCTTTCATCCTTATTGATTTGTGAACGGAAGAAATAGGCTGTTACCGATTCGGGGGTATTTTCGGGTTTTCCGGCATTTTCGGATTGTACCGCCGCCGGTCTTTTTTCACTGTGTTGAGCTTTACAATTGAGATTTAACAAAAGGATTGACAATAAAACGAATATGTGTTTTTTCATAGTTTTCAAATGCTTAATGTTGTCATTTTTTCGTTGTCGGGTGTATTGAACCGGAGGCTTTCAAAGTTTCGAGCATTGCTTTGAGTGTTTTATTTTCACGCTCGAGTTCTTGTATTTTCCGGTATAAGGTTTTAATGGCTTCTACGAACAGCGGGTCGTAATCGCCGTAGGCGGTTTGATAGTATCCCAAGCTGTCTTTGGAGACTTTTTCCGGAAATATTTGCATTAGGTCCTGAGCGATAAAACCGTATTGTTTTGTCGGGGGGCGTACCGTTCCCGTTTTGTCGTCATTCCAGAAAAAACTAACGCCTTGCATACGTTCGATTTGCGCCAAGGCCCATTCGCCCGGAATGTTTCGTATGTTTTTTTTCAATCTTCGGTCGCTATTGGCCAACCAATTACCCGCCGTGGATTTGGAGGCGTTACCGTTTACTTCGAGGGTATTAGTCAGCGGAGTACGGTTGATTCCCACCTTTTGGGTGCTTGACAAGGTTATCAACGGGGTATTGAGATTGACATAGAAAAGAAGCTTGTTAACTGAAGTGGCATTATGGTAATACATTTTGGCGAACTGTCCGGGCGTGTCGGCATCGTTGAAGAGGATTCCGCTTTCGTCTTCGGCCGAATTGGAAACGGTGATCCGGGCATTGGCGCCCGATATATCCAAGCCGTAGTTTCCCAGAATACGAATCGTTCCGGCATCAGCCCGGATTGTTCTCCCCGCACCGGGGCCGCCCTCATCATAAGCGCCGTCTAAAGTATTACGTGTATCGGTAAACACGGACGCGGCATCCATAAAATGCACTTGTCCGGCACCGTCGGTAGCCATGATTTGGTTTGCCGTACCGTCAATAAGGGGCATTTCATAACGTCCGGTTAAGGAACCGCCGAGCGACATTTTTCCTATAAAATATCCGGCATATCCCGTGTTTTTTAGCACTTTGGAGTAAACTCCGTAATGCGCTCCTCCGGCCGTAGCCGTGATGTTAATATAAGTGCCGAATTTTGTTCCGTTTCCGTTTCCCGAAAGAATCGTGTATGTTCCGTATTTGTCTCGTCCCGAAGCGGATGTTTGAACCAATTCATTCATAACTCCTCTAAATTCCGAATCGGGATTATACGACTGACGGTTCCATACCCCTATGGACAAATAACCGTCGCTTGAAAAAACGTTTTCCGTTCCCACCATATATTTGGTATCCGACCGGAATACGTTAACCACTCCCTTGTTAGCACCGTTCGGATTATTGACCGAATAAAAATCGTTATACATACCGCGATAACCTATATTCGGTCCCGAGCCGTTCATGGTGCCGAGAACAAATTTGTTTTGTATGCCCACCATCATATTGCCCGTTACATTGGTATAGTCAATGTAATTCTCGATAATGCTTGAAGTTTGACCGCTCATCCCGTATCCGTAGGTGTAGATTTTCAACGAACTGCTTTTTACACCGTTCAATTGGGACGTAATTCTCATTGAATAATCGTATGCGCCGACATTATCGGAACTTAGTTCCAAAACCTTAGACGACCCCTCCAAAACTATTGGACGGCCGTTGTGGACGGTAATAATTCTTCCAGCGCCCAATCCGCCTTGATTGTAGGCTTGGTTCAACGTATTGTGGGTACTTTGTAAAGGCTTCCACGCAGCGGCATTATTGTCCCAAAAATAAAATCCGGGAGCGTTGCTTCCCGAAGCGGTAGTGAGAAATACCAACATACCGTGTTGGTTGGTACCGGGGTTTACGGAAGAAAAACCGTTGATACGAGGCACGAGAATGCCGTCGGTAGGTAGCGGGTTGGCCGGATTTCCGGAAACCACGTCCAATGTTGCCTGCGGGTTTGCAGTACCCAACCCCACTTGGGCATACACCTGAAGATGGAGCGAAAAAACAAATAAAAGGGTAAATTTTAAAGGAAAATTTACCGATAAACCTTGAAGGGAAAGAAGATTCCCCTTCCCGTAAACGTATGGCCACGGGAAAGAGAATCTTAACAAAAATGACACGCACAGGGCTGCGTTACGCCTGTTCATTCTTATCTTGATTTGGTGGATAACACGATTGTAAATTTACCTTCGGCCAGTCCGTCGGCGCCCGTTACACCGATTACAAACCGGTAAGGGCGGTTGAGGGCTACCAAATTGTCCACTTTACGGGTATGATCCTGCATTTTGCCCCGAATGGGACGTTCGCGATTGTAATCCGACACACAGCGAATACTACGGGGCAAATCCGGAACCAAATGATTGCTGTTTTCTCCGATTACATAGGCATACACGCTGAAGTCGGCGTTTTTGTCTTCGGGAATCACGGTGACGGTTATTTCACTGTATTTGGGAATAATTCCGGTAAAAAACAGGTGTTTTCCGTTAAATTTGTTCTTCACGGTAGCCGGAAAGCAAGCGTTTTGACTGCTCCAAGCCCACGACAAGTCATCGAGGAATACCCCTTGACTTAAGTCGCCTTCATAAGCCACGTCTTGATTGGGCTTGGGTTCCACTTTATATACAACGGGTTGTTGTGTGCCGCGAACAAATAACATGAAGAAAGACATAAGTAAAAAAACTGTTTTCATAACTTTTCTTTTTTTTATGGAACAAAAAGAAAGCACCGGCCCTTTGCCAAGAAGCGCCAATGCTTAATTCTACGCGGTTATTTGGAAACCGCTTTGATGCGATATTTAAATTTGTTGCCCACCGAGTGGTTTTTCATAGCGATGATAATCACTTTGCCGCGCACGTTTCGCAAGACGAATTTTTTTACGGCCCCGTTTCTGCTGTTAGGGAAGGTATAGCTAACTTTCTGCGTAGTGACGCCGTCTTTTCCCATTACGCATATTACCAAGCCCGTGCGGGCGCGTCCGTCGTATTTGTTGACGGTAATCTCCACCTTGTCGGCGAATGACGGGTTGGTTACAAAGGTTCGTTTGGTTTGTCCCATGATAACGCCTTGCTGTTGCGACGCATCGATTTCCAGGAAACGCGGACCGATATTGGCGCCTCCGTTGGCGGCAATCCAATTCCAAGCGTTTTTGAGTTTTTTTACTTTGTTTTTGAAAGGAACAAGGCTGATTTGAGG
>JAMONI010000229.1 GCA_027065935.1 Flavobacteriales bacterium
ACCCGGCTTGGGTTTTGTAACGTTGTTTTATTTCGTCGCTTTGTTCGAGCAGATCGAGGGTTTGCGGATGTTTAGCCATCAATAGATCGCGAAAATGGGAAGTGAGTCCTCCTATAAAAAAGTGTATGTCAACGCCTTCCGATACCAACCGGTTGAAAAATTTGAGCAGGTTGCGGATATCGTTTTTATGAATAAGTTCGACCAAGTCGAAATAGACGTCGAAATCAAGAATCCCCAGGTGTGCGGCTACGAGACTTCGTGTGATTTTGTTTTGTCCCAAACTGACGATTTTATCAAATGCCGACAGGGCATCGCGCAAGGCGCCGTCGGCTTTGCGGGCGATCATATACAAGGCGTCCTCGTCGGCTTCGATGCCTTCGAGTTCGGCTATTTTCTTCAAGTGATTCTTTATGTCAACAATTCCAATTCTCTTAAAATCAAATATTTGGCATCTTGAAAGAATTGTGGCGGGAATTTTGTGTTTTTCGGTTGTAGCCAAAATGAAAATGGCGTGTTGCGGAGGTTCTTCTAGGGTTTTTAAGAAAGCGTTGAAAGCTTGATTACTCAGCATATGCACTTCGTCGATGATATACACTTTGTATTTGGCTACTTGCGGCGGTATGCGCACTTGTTCTATCAGCTCGCGAATGTCGTCCACGGAATTGTTGGATGCGGCGTCGAGTTCGAAAATGTTGAAGGATAAATCTTGTTCGGGATCTTCGAGGTATTCTTTGTTAACTTCACGTGCCATAATACGGGCACAACTGGTTTTTCCCACGCCGCGCGGTCCTGTAAAAAGCAAGGCTTGCGCCAGGCGTTTTTGCTCGATAGCTTTTTTCAAAATATTGGTCACCGCTTGCTGTCCTACGACTTCGTCGAAGGTTCTGGGGCGGTATTTTCTGGCTGAAACGATATAACTCATCCTTCCACAGTGTAAAAGCAAATATATAAATAAGGTTCGAGACAAACAAAATCTTCTGTGTTGTAATTCTTTCGGTTTTACCTATCTTTGAATGATGAGAACTAAGAAATTCGACCTTATCTTTTTTGTTTTGCTTGCCGTTTTTCTTATCAATTTGTTGCAAGCCCTGATGACGCCTGTCGGAAAGGATGAGGCTTATTATTATATGTATGCAAAAAATCCCGCTTGGGGTTATTTTGACCATCCGCCTATGATAGCTTGGATGATCGGCGCAGGAGATTTCTTTTTCGACGGTATTCTTGCCGTGCGTTTGTTGAGCGTATTGAGTTCGGTAATTTTAATTTTTTTGATGTGGAAATTACTCCCCGGCAGGGGACGTATGAGCTTTTTGCCGTTTGTTTTGCTGATTTGGAGCATTCCGGTTTTTCATATTTACGGATTTATAAGTACGCCCGACGTTCCTTTGTTATTTTTCGGAGCCGTTTTTTTGTTATGCTTACGGTTTTTTTATAAGAAAAATTCATTGTCATCGGCTTTATTATCGGGCGTGGGGATGGCGTTGTTGATGTATTCCAAATATCACGGCGCACTACTTATTTTATTTGCCGTTTTATTGCTTCCCAAGTGGTGGAAAAGGTCTTATTTGCTAGTGTCGGTGCTTGTCGGTTTTGTATTGTATATACCGCATTTGTATTGGCAATGGCAACACGATTTTATCTCGTTAAGATTTCATCTGTCGGAACGCGATATTCCTTTGAGCTTAAGTGAAAAACTCAAAATGAGTTTTCCGGGTATGTTGTTGATTATAAACCCCTTATTGTTGTATTTTTTTGTAAAGTCTTTTGTAACGGACATCAAGCCGGACCGTCAAGAAGCCGTAAAATATTATGGGAAATTATTTTTGGCGATAACGGGATTTTTTGTGATTTACGCTTTTATATCTTGGGTTCAAGCCCATTGGATCGCCGTAGCGGCCATTCCTTTTGCATTGTATTTATCGGGTTACTATGCAGAACAATTTCGGCCTTCGAATAGGTTTGTTATTTGGCTCTATGTCAGCATTATACTCATTCTTTCCGTGCGTCTTTTATTGATGCTTCCGGTTAGATTGGACACGGAATTTCACCGGGAAAATAAGGCGTTTTTTGACGAAATAAAAAATCTGGCGGGCAATAAGCGGGTGATTTTT
>JAMONI010000230.1 GCA_027065935.1 Flavobacteriales bacterium
TTTCTTGAATTTCAACGGCCTTCAAGGTGGATTGGGCCACGGGGGTTTCCCGCTCTTTGGCGATATCGGCCACGCCCACAATGACGATTTCACCTAAGGCTTCGGCCGAAGCTTTCAGTTTTAGCGTGCCCAAACCGGTTGTTCGGCCGTTTTGTACTTTAACGGCTAAGGACCGGGTTTCGTATCCCACATACGAGATGACTAATGTGTAATCTCCCGCTTTTGCTTCAAGCGTAAAGTTTCCGTCAAAATCGGTAGCGGTTCCGGTTTTCGTTCCCTTCAGTGCCACGTTGGCTCCGGGAAGGGGTTCGCCGGTTTCCCCATCTACCACGGTTCCGGTGATTTTGCCTTGGGCAAATACATAACCGCCGACAAGTAAAAAGATACTTGCCAGAATTGATTTGGTTAGCTTGTTCATTTTGTTGGGTTTTGATTTTACGACTACAAATATCCAACAATTTTTATAAATAAGCAATACGAAAAGGATGATTTTTCAGGCAAAGGGATGTTGTAAATCAGGGAATTACCATACAAAGTAGGTTATTCCGAGGGCGGGTGTATAAATCCAGTCGGTGAATTTGTCGGGTTCGTCGTTTACGTCCAATCCGTCGATTCGGTCTGAAAGGAACCATGTAGAACGATTTTCAAGATAGATGTGATAGTTTTCGGAGATTTGGTAATGAATGCTGAATTTGAATGTAGTTCCGAAAGTTATTCCGGCTTCGGGATAGACTTTACCCACGAATCTGGGATGTAATATGCCGACTTGTTGGGCGGGATCGGTGATGTCGCCTAATTCCGATTGAATGTTAGGCATGTAATAAAAGCCCATTACGTCCACCCCCAGAGTTACGTTGAAGCGATAAATGCCGTAGAGCCGGGTGAAATTGTAATACTGAAGATTTTGGAAGGAATAGTCGATGCCCATTCCCATTCCGAACACAACGGGACGGGCATACATGCTCATGAGTTTCTTGGCAATGGGCGAAGTTTTGTTGTCGGTATAACGTCCGATATGATCCACTCTTCCGGTGGCGAAGGAAAGGATGAAACTGGTTCTGAAGTGGTACATACCTTGCCATTGCCAGTGATAAGGAAACAGGTTGAGGTAAATTTTTCCTCCGAGTTCCACTCCGGTATTATTGAGATTGGTATCGAAATCGTTACGTGCGCCGAAATCACTTTTTATAAAGGAGTAGCCGGTGAAAAACGAATAGGAATCCACCGTTCTGTATTGAGCGAAAAAAGGTGCGCTTACAAGGGCAAAAAAAAGTATGAAAAATACTTTTTTCGGTTTCATTGGTTTTTAAATTATCTTTTAAGTCAAAAGCAAATATAACAAAAATTATTTGTTTTCAAATGAAGTTATCGCAAATTTTATGAAATTAACGTGCGGTTGAATGTCGTGTTTGTAGAAATTATAGCCCGTGATTTTTCGTAAAACTTCACCCGTTTTCCAGTCCACGGCCACCATGGTGGGCAAGCCGCTACGCCCTAAAAACAGGGTGGCTAATTTCCGGTTTTTTTGTTTTTGTTCGGCGGAAATTTCTTTTCTTCTGGGAAAATCGGCGATAACCAAAATAACTTTTCGGGCTTCTTTTTGAAAAACGGGATTTAGGAAGACTTCTTTTTTGAGGGCTTTGCAGGGCATACACCAGTCCGAACCGGTAAACAAAATAACGACGGGTTTGTTTTCTTTCTTGGCCACGCGAACCGCTTGATCATAATCCAAATACCACCGAAGACCGCCGTACTCCACGGTTTCCTGTGCATAACCCGCCAACAAAAAACCGGCGAGGAAGAAGAATAATATTTTTTTCATGATAATTTTTAATAAAGGAAATCAAATTTCGTGCCAGCTTTTAAGCTTGGGCTTTTAATGAATTTACGTATCGCATTAACTTGGATTTCAAATTGGCTGCTTTATTTTTATGAATGATGTTTCTTTTGGCCAATTTATCAATCATTGAAACTACTTTGGGTAAGTATTTTTCAGCGATTTCGGGATCTTTGGTAGCACGTAATTTTTTTATGTTGGTTCTGGTTACCTTATGATAGAACCGGTTGTGCAACCTTCTTTTTCG
>JAMONI010000231.1 GCA_027065935.1 Flavobacteriales bacterium
AAATGCGGTTTCGACCCGGCGACCGCAAAATCGTCGTGACGGTCAATATCGACAAGTCTTACTTCATCCCGCGTGACAGCAAAATAAAAATCACCGGAAGCGGCCTGCTCGGCGGCAAAAACCTTGAAGTGGAACTGGGATTTTCACCCGAACCCGCCCGAAGCGGCGATACGCTCCAAAGCATCACCGATGCCGGAATCACCGACATCATAGGCAATTCGCAACAACAAATCGAAGAATTGGTCTATAATACCAACCAACTTATCGTCAAACTTAACCGAACGTTCAACGAATCCAACCGCCAAGCGCTGGGCAACAGCCTGCAAAACATCGAAAAACTCACCGCATCGCTTCACCAAACTTCTATCAGGTTAAATAAGCTCCTGAAAAACAACGAACAAGCTTTGGGCAACACCATAAAAAACTTTGAACAATCCAGCGAAAATCTCAATCAAATCACCCGGAAACTCTCCAAAGCGGATTATGAAAAATTACTTCAAAACCTGACGGCAAGCACCGAATCACTACATAAAATTTTATTAGATTTACAACAAGGAAAAGGCAACTTGGGAAAATTGGCCAAAGACGAACAACTCTACAACAACCTCAACAGCACCTTGCAAAGCTTAAACAGCCTGTTGCAAGACCTGCAAGCGCATCCCAAGCGATATGTACACTTTTCCGTATTCGGACGTAAAGACAAAAAAGAAAAAAACTAAACCACGATGCCATATATCGACAACATAATCTTCCTAATCATTTTGGCGGGCGGAATAGGTTATTTCGCATTCAACTTGCGCAAAACCGTTCGCAATATCAAACTGGGACGCCCTTATGACCGTACCGACCGGAAAAACGAAAGATGGAAAAACGTCCTGCTCAAAGCCTTCGGACAAAAGAAAATGTTCAAACGCCCCGTCCCCGCCCTGCTCCACTTGGCCGTATATCTCGGCTTCATCATCATCAACATCGAAGTGGTTGAAATCGTTATCGACGGCTTATTCGGCACCCATCGCGTCTTGAAATTTACCGGCGGATTTTACAACTTTCTTATCGCTTCATTCGAAATCCTGGCGCTCTTGGTCATCATAGCGGTCGGTTTGTTTTGGATACGCCGTAATGTGATCAAACTGTGGCGTTTTCACATGCCCGAAATGAAAGGTTGGCCTAAAAAAGATGCCAATTATATCCTTTATTTCGAATTTGTCCTGATGATCGCATTCCTGCTGATGAACGCCGCCGATTATAAATTGCAATTGTTAAAACACGAACATTATTACGACGAAAATTACGGCATTACAGGCAGTTTTCCGGTAAGCGGTTTGTTGACAAACCTGTTGCCCGAAAATCCCGAAGCGTTAATAATACTTGAACGAGGCGCTTGGTGGTTTCATATTGCAGGCATCTTGATTTTTCTAAATTATCTATACATCTCCAAACATTACCACATTCTGCTGGCTTTTCCCAATACGTTTTATGCCAAACTGCCGCCCTTGGGCAAATGGGACAACTTGGAAAGCGTCAAAAAGCAAGTGGAAATGATGATGGACCCCGGCGCCGACCCTTACGCCGTACCCGAAGAAGACGAAGAACCCGAGCGCTTCGGCGCCAAAGATATTTTCGACCTGAAATGGATCAATATTCTCAATGCATACACTTGTACCGAATGCGGCCGTTGTACCGACGTTTGTCCGGCCAACAGCACGGGCAAAAAACTCTCGCCCCGGAAAATTATGATGGACGTGCGCGACCGAACCGAAGAAATCGGAAAAATTATCGATAAAAAAGGCTCCTTTGAAGACGACGGAAAATCCCTCTTCGATTATATTTCCAAAGAAGAAATTTGGGCTTGTACCACGTGCAACGCCTGCGTGGAAGAATGCCCTGTGGAAAACGACCCGATGGATGTCATAATCCAATTGAGACAATATTTGGTATTGGAAGAAAGCGCCGCACCTGCGGAACTGAATCTAATGTTTACCAACGTGGAAAACAACGGCGCACCATGGCAATACAGCCAAGCCGACCGGCTCAATTGGATTGACGAGTAACTCCCAAAAAAAAATCAAACCGT
>JAMONI010000232.1 GCA_027065935.1 Flavobacteriales bacterium
GTAGGGCGGCCAATTTGTGATTGATACGCATGGCGGGATGGTTTTGTCGGGGTGAATTTACGGTATTTTTTGGAGACGGATGATGGGGAGGGTAATAAATCACCCCTTTCGATTATTTCCATTCCGCTATCGTAAACACGTGTAATCGGACAAACGGAAAATGTGGTGGGATTTCGTATTCGTCTTTTCCCCGTTGAAATATTACGAAAAGATAATTTTTAAGACTTCGGGTTTCACGGTTTATTTTTCCAACAAGTCGGGGCGTAGTTTAAGCGTTTTTTTATAGGCTTGTTCTTCACGCCATTTTTCGATGGCACGATGATTTCCCGATAATAAGACATCGGGTACTTTCAATCCTTTGAATTCTGCCGGACGGGTATAAACCGGCGGAGACAAAAGTCCGTTTTGAAAACTGTCGGTCAATGCGGAAGTTTCATCGTTAAGCACGCCCGGAATCAGACGAATAATGGCGTCGGCGAGGACGGCGGCAGGCAATTCGCCGCCCGACAGAACATAATCGCCTATGGAGATTTCTTTAGTGACGTGTAGCTTTCTGATACGTTCGTCTATACCTTTGTAATGTCCCGCTATGAGTATCAGATTTTGCTTTAAACTCAGTTCGTTAACCGTATTTTGTGTAAGTACGGGAGCATCGGGGGTCATAAAAATAATTTCATCGTAATGCCGTTCGGATTTGAGCTTTTCGATAACGGCGTCCAAAGGTTCCGGCCGAAGCACCATCCCGGCACCTCCGCCGTACATATAGTCGTCGATTTGCTTGTATTTACCTAACCCGTAAGCGTGTAAATCGTGAAGATGAATTTCCACCAATCCTCTTTGGCGCGCTCTTCCGATAATGGAATGAGCAAAGACTTCTTCTATCAATTTGGGAACGGCCGAAACGATATCTATTCGCATAAAAAAAATTGTGTTCAAAAATACCAAAATCATCGTTTCGGAAAAAATTTTTTGTTTACATTTGTGGCAAATAAAATCCGACGACAATGAACTTTCCTTCCGAATTGAAATATTCCAAAGATCACGAATGGGTAAGTGTATTGGACGAACATACGGCGCTGATAGGGATCACCGATTATGCACAAAGCGAATTGGGTGATATCGTTTACGTGGAAGTGGAAACCGAAGGTGAACATTTGGACAAAGACGAAGTGTTCGGTACGGTGGAAGCCGTTAAAACCGTATCGGATTTATTTATGCCCGTTTCGGGTGAAGTGTTGGAATTCAACGCTTTATTGGAAGACGAGCCCGAAAAAATCAATACCGATCCGTATGGTAACGGATGGATTATTAAAATCAAAATATCCGACCCCGGACAATTGGACGACTTAATGGATGCTGAAGCGTATCAGGAATATATCGCCAAGTAATTTCCGGCGCATCGCCGTTGTTTTGACTTTCTCGGTTGCGGTGGTGAGCCTTATTCCGCTTGATAAGCATGTCTTGCCACCCGGTCATTCGGACAAGTTGATTCATGCTTTGTTGTATTTTGTTCTTTTTGTCGTTTGGCATAAGGCTTTGCCCGGTTTTTCCCGTAAGGTTTTTTGGGGCCTGTTCGTTATGGGCGTAAGCATTGAAATTGCTCAGCAATTGTTACCCGTTAACCGCAGTATGGATGTTTTCGATATGGCGGCCAACACCGTGGGACTATTGGCGGGATATTATTTACTTTACCAAAAACCGGATTAGTCGAATACTTTCTTAGGGTTCGATTTACTTAAGTTTTTATTGATAACCAAGGCGGTAATTAATACCAAAGCGAAGAAAATACCGCTTGAAACGTAATCGCCGAAAAGAAATTTTCCTATACCGAACAAGGCCGATAGCACCATGACAACCCCTAACAACCAGTTGGCAAACAACAAGACGTATCCTTTGTCGCTTTTTACACCGGGGAGTTCCCGTTCGATCGGCTTCCATCCGATGCCTCCGGGATGCACCTTCCGGTAAAACTCATAAAGTTTGGCTCTCGGCGTAGGCGGGGTTAAAAAAGTGACCACGATCCACACCAAAGTGGCCCACGCCACAATGCTTAAAAAGATTTTATGATAAT
>JAMONI010000233.1 GCA_027065935.1 Flavobacteriales bacterium
GGTGGGAACGGATAAGAATAAAATCATTTCCAAAACCAATGCATTGCTCCTACAAGGCAGTTTATATCAACAAATGATAAAAAGCCACAATCCTTATGGCGACGGAAGGGCATCGGAAAGGATATTTGAAATAATTATTCGGAGCTTGGGGTAATCTATTTATTTAAAAAATGACGTTTAAGATCGCTAATTAATTCAAGAATTTTATTTTCATTTTTTTCTTTATCTAATGAGAAATCGTTTTCGTTTACGGATGTCGATGATATTAAATCGGGTATTTTGTTGATTTCATTTAAGTGAACCAATCGTGTGGATAAAGGTAATATGCGATGAATATTTTTTAACTTAGGCTCCAATTCAATTCCGATAGCGGGTATTTTCATTAAATGCGCGACAATCATCCCGTGTGCCCGTTGCGATATAATCCATTCAAAACGGGACAGTTCGTTAATGAAATCGTTCATCTTTAACGGATTGTATTTTAATACATTCAAACCTAAATTTTCTAAAAAGTCCAAACCCTTCATATCATTTACGGGGTTATAAGAAATAAACCGTACCGGTTTCCCTCGGGCCTCCAACCGCTTTTTTAGTGCGACTAATTCCTCTAAACGGTTATCACCGTAAATCCAATCTCTGAAAATGATTCCTACCCCGGTTTTATTTTGTTTTTTTACATCAAATAAAGATTTTATCAACGGACTGAAAACCAAGTCGGAATGTAATTTTACACGGGAATGATAGGCTTTGATTATCGAATAACTTTTTTTGTCCCGCACACTTAAGTAACGAAAATTTTTTAATTGGACCGTGTGCGGGATAAATGAAGCGGATTGCCGGTGATACGGTCCGATGCCAATACCGATTCCAATGGTAGGAACGGAATGGAAATTTTTAATTTTTTCTTCCCATACGGGTATTTTCTTAAAAACTTTATAAAAACCGTTTAGTAAGAGCCATTTCAAGCTTTTCTTTCTAAAACCGAAGAAAATCCCGCCGCCGCCAAAAACTATAAGGTCGAAATCGCGCGGTTGAATTTCTTCAAAAGAAATAAAATGGGCGCCCGAAACCAGTCGATCGGAATAGAGGGGCATTTTATTCCCGTGAGCAATCCAAAGTTCCGACCCGGGAAAAACTTCCCTGATAATTTTACTTGCGGAAATCATCAATAAATCGTCACCGAAATTTCCGGCATTGTAATATCCTTTCAACAGTATTTTCATAAAGATTTTTTTATTTTTTGAATAAAAAATCGATATCCTTCAAGTTGTAGCCTGTCGGCACAGTATAAATATAAACCTCCACCCGGCAAAAGCACTAAAATGCTTTTAATCCATGCCTCTTCGATACGAAAGGTTGTAATAACCAAAGCCAAAACCAAGACGATGACTAAAGTTAGAAGAAATTCCCGGTATAAACCCCGAATAAGATCCTGCAAACCGTACCCCAACTCATTGCTCAGAACCCGGGTGTTAATTAAAAATGCGAACACGGAAGCAAGGGTAAAGCCCCAAATGATTCCCATAATACCTCCGAGATAATATCCGATAAGAATTCCCGTGATAACCAACGATTTAAGCACAATGTTTAAATAAAAAACTTTCTTGGTCTTTCCAATGGATTGAAAGATAGTGCCCGTATAAGTCAGCGATTGAACGGCGCCTATAAAGGCAAAAGCTTTGAAAAAAGGAATGGACGGCTTCCAATTTTCTCCGTAAACGGTAATAATAATAACGTCGGCCAGTAAATACATCGCTCCCATCAGGGGAAACGTGATAAAAGCCGTAGTTCTTAACAAACGAATATATTTTTTCCAAACTTGTTCCGGATCTTGTTGAATGAGAGAAAATGAAGGGAAAACAACGCGTGAAACGGCACCGGAAACTTTGGAAACGGGTAGCATCATAAGGGAATACGATTTGTTGTAATACCCCAAAATATTATCGCCGAATTTTTTTCCGACGATCAATGTATCCAAATTTGACGACCAATAATTTATAATTCTTAAGCCCAATAGCGGAAGACTGTAGGATAAATGCGGCTTAAGTACTTCAACACTGAAAAAAA
>JAMONI010000234.1 GCA_027065935.1 Flavobacteriales bacterium
ATTATCGGCATACTGGCTTTTTTCCTGTCTGCGGTTATCGACAATTTGACGGCCACCATTGTGTTGATTACCTTACTTCGCAAGTTGATTTACGACCAAAAATCAAGGATTTGGTATGCTTCCATGGTAGTTGTGGCCGCCAATGCGGGCGGAGCTTGGTCGCCCATCGGTGACGTGACCACCACGATGCTGTGGATTGCGCATAAAACCTCGGTGTTGGGGCTGATCGAACATGTGATTGCCCCTTCGTTGATAAATTTTTTCGTTCCGATGCTTATTGTTTCGAGGTTCAAGGTATTTAACGGGACACTCAATCATCAGGATGATAATGGTAATAAGAAAATCGAACGTTTGGAACTGCTCTTGAGTAGTAAAACCATGCTGATTGTGGGCTTGACTTCCATTGTGATGGTGCCTGTTTTTAAGGTGGTAACCCATTTGCCGCCTTATATGGGAATGATGTTGGCGTTGGGTATTGTGTGGTTGGTATCGGAACTGGTGCATCCCGAAGAAGATTTCACGGCCGAGCGCAAGCATTTGTATTCGGCACACAAGGCCTTGTCTCGAATCGAAATGTCGAGCATATTGTTTTTCTTGGGGATTTTGCTCGCGGTGGCTACGTTGGAGAGTTTGGTTTGGGGAAAAATTCCGGTGGACGGCAATTGGACGGATGCCAATGCCTTACAATATTTGGCTTATAAATTATCGAACATTTTGCCCAATGAAGAGGTGTTGATTATCCTTTTGGGAATGTTGAGCGCCGTAATCGATAATGTGCCGTTGGTGGCCGCCTCGATGAGTATGTTCTCTTGGCCCGAGGATCATGTTTTTTGGCATCAAATGGCTTATTCGGCCGGAACGGGCGGTAGTATGCTGATTATCGGTTCGGCTGCAGGTGTGGCGGCTATGGGTATGGAAAAAATTGAATTCTTTTGGTATTTGAAAAAGATATCATGGTTGGCTTTTCTCGGTTTTATCACGGGATTTGTTACTTTTTGGATAGAAAGTATGTTTTTTTAATCGGTTAAATACGTTCCGAACCAAGGGCAAGAAAAAATCCCCGTCCTGAAATAGGGCGGGGATTTCGTTATAAAGCGGGAAGAATTTTATTTTTCTTCGGATTGTTTGGTAAAAATTTCCATGATGTCTTGCGATACGCCGGTGGTGGAAAATCCTCCGTCGTGGTAAAGGTTTTGCATGGTTACCTTTCGGGTTAGGTCCGAAAACAAAGTGATGGTGTAGTCGGCGCAATCTTCGGCGGTGGCGTTGCCCAAGGGCGACATTTTATCGGCATAATCCAAGAAGATTTCAAAGCTTTTCACACCTTTACCCGCCGTGGTGGGTGTGGGCGATTGGGAAATGGTATTGACCCTGACTTTGAATTTCTTGCCGAACCAGTAACCGAAATTTCGTGCAATGCTTTCCAAATAGGCTTTGTTGTCGGCCATGTCGTTGTAGTCGGGGAATACGCGTTGGGCGGCGATGTAAGTATAAGCCACAATGGAGCCCCATTCGTTCATGGCTTCTTTATTGTAGAGCAGTTGCATCAATTTGTGAAACGAAACGGCCGAAACGTCCCACCCCTTGGTAAGCCAATCGTAACGCAAATCTGTATATGGCCGGTTCTTGCGCACATTGACGGACATACCGATGGAATGCAGAACAAAATCCAACTTGCCGCCTAGAATTTCCATCGATTTGTCGATAAGATTTTCCAAATCTTCCAAACTGGTCGCATCGGCGGGGATTACTTCACTACCGGTTTTTTCGGCCAATTTGTTGATTTCGCCCATACGCATGGCTACGGGAGCATTGGTTAATACGAACCGGGCGCCTTCTTCATAAGCTTTTTCGGCTACTTTCCAAGCAATGGAATTTTCGTCCAACGCACCGAAAATAATACCGCGTTTTCCTTTTAGTAAATTGTAGGCCATATCTCTTTGTTTTTTTTAAATTTTACAAATTTAATTGTTTTTTCGGTTTTTGTTCGAAACACAAAAAATTGCCGTTTTGAAAAACTTTTGTATATTCACATCCCTTTTGAAAAAACGATTTTATAACATGAAGATAGCATTGATCAAAGAGCGAAAAAATCCACCCGACCGGAGAGTTGTGTTGACCCCCGCACAGGCCAAAGCGGTTATGAAAAAATTTCCGGGACTTGAAATTGTGGTGGAAAGTTCGGATATCAGAGCCTTTTCGGACGATGAATACATCAAAGAAGGTATTCCCGTAGTACACGATGTGTCGGATGCCGATGTTTTGATCGGCGTAAAAGAAGTTCCCGTTGAAGCCCTTATTCCCGAAAAAAAATATTTCTTTTTTTCGCATACCATTAAAAAACAACCGCATAACAGAAAATTATTAAGAGCCGTTTTGGATAAAAATATTGAATTGTACGATCACGAAACGCTCACGGATAAGGATGGACGCCGTTTGGTGGCCTTCGGGTATTATGCGGGCGTTGTAGGCGCCTATAATGCCATAAGAACCTTCGGACTGAAAAGCGGTCTTTTTGAAATTCCCAAAGCCGTCACATTGAAAGATAAACACGAACTGATCAACGTTCTGCGGAGCGTTTATTCTAAATTGCCGCCCGTTAAAATCGTATTGACCGGGAAAGGCAGGGTAGGGACGGGCGCCAAAGAAATCCTGGATGCCATGGGAATTCGTGAAGTAAGTCCCGGACCATTTCTTCACAAAACATTTGACGAACCGGTTTATACGCAAATCGATGTGGATGCGTATAATAAACACAAAGAAGGCAAAGCTTTCGATTTTCAAGAATTTTTCAATCACCCCGAACGTTTTGAAGGTGATTTCGGAAAATTTACCAAAGTGGCCGATATTTATATCGCCGGTCATTATTACGGGCAAGGAGCGCCGTATATCCTTACGCAAGAACATTTACAAGCGCCCGATAACAAAATCAAAGTGGTGGCGGATATCAGTTGCGATATCGGCGGCCCCGTAGCCACGACTATCCGTGCTTCCACCATCGACAATCCGGTTTACGGTTATGACCCGCATACGGGCAAAGAAACGGATTACCGTAAGGAAAATGCCGTTGCCGTGATGGCCGTGGATAATTTGCCTAACGAAATTGCTCGCGACGCATCGGAAGGTTTCGGAGAAAAATTTGTAGAGTATATCATCCCTGCCCTCGTAGAAGGCGACAAAGAAGGCATATTGGAACGCGCCAAAATTACCGAAAAGGGCAGGTTAACGCCCCGCTACGCTTACTTGCAAGATTACGTGGACGGAAAAGAATAAGTCTTGCTATGCGTTGGCAACGCCTAACCCCAGTAGAACACCCTTCTTCCGGATATGCGGGCGAAAAAAATCGTATTTTCGCATCACAGTTTAACCGCAACGATGAAATTTACCATAGAGAAATCTTGTGAAGACACGTCGGCCCGGGCGGGAATACTGCATTTGCCGCACGGACAAGTACACACCCCCATCTTTATGCCCGTAGGAACGGTGGGAAGTGTAAAAGCCGTTCACCAAAGGGAATTGAAGGAAGATATCGGAGCCGAAATCATTCTGGGCAACACCTATCACCTCTACCTCAGGCCGGGAACCGGTATTTTGGAACAAGCCGGCGGTTTGCACGAATTTATCCGTTGGGACAAACCCATCCTTACCGACAGCGGAGGCTTTCAAGTGTACTCCTTGTCAACTACGAGAAAAATCAAAGAAGAAGGCGTTCGTTTCAAATCCCATATCGACGGGTCGTATCATTTTTTCTCACCGGAAAAGGTGATGGAAATCCAACGTAGTATCGGGGCGGATATTATTATGGCTTTTGACGAATGCACCGACTGGCCGGTGGATTACAGGTATGCCGAGCAGTCTATGGAAATGACCCACCGCTGGCTCGACCGGTGTATCGCGCATTTGGAAAAGATTCCGCCTAAATACGGATACGAACAAACGCTTTTTCCCATCGTACAAGGAAGCACCTATAAAGATTTACGCATCCGGTCGGCGGAATACGTCGCTTCGAAAGAAGCCGACGGAAACGCTATAGGCGGACTGTCGGTCGGTGAACCGGCCGAACAAATGTACGAAATGACCGAAATCGTATGCCGTATCCTCCCAGAAGATAAGCCGCGTTACCTGATGGGCGTGGGAACGCCGGTAAACATCTTGGAAAGCATCGCCTTGGGGGTGGATATGTTTGACTGCGTGATGCCTACGCGAAATGCTAGAAACGCCATGCTCTTTACTTCGGAAGGAATGATTAACATACGAAACGCCAAATGGAAAAACGATTTTTCCCCCATCGATCCGTTGGGCATAACTTTTGTAGATAAACAATATTCCAAGGCCTATTTGCGCCACCTGTTTACGGCCAACGAAATTTTGGCCAAACAAATAGCCAGTGTTCATAACTTGGGCTTTTATCTTTGGTTGGTCAAAGAGGCGAGGAAACATATCATTGAAGGAAACTTCAAGTCTTGGAAAGACCGGATGATTCCAAAAATCGGAAGGAAGTTGTGATAAAGAAAATCGACAAATACATATTAAAACAATATTTCGGAACTTTCATCGGTTTGTTCCTCTTGTTTATTCCCATCAGCATTTTGGTGGATTTGGGCGAACGTTTGGAAAAATTCGTTGAAAATAAAGTCCCTTTTTCCGAAATTTTGGTCTATTACAAGGCTTTTATCCTGACATTTTTCAACGTGTTGTTTCCCATCTTCCTTTTCCTGTCCATCATTTGGTTCACTTCGAGAATGGCACAGAACACCGAAATCATCGCCATTCTCAACGGAGGCATGCCGTTCGGCCGGTTTGTGCTCCCTTACCTTTTCGGGGCCGTTTTGATAGCCGGTTCGGTCATTTACCTGAACACGAACATCATTCCCAAGGCCCGGATGACTTATAACGAATTTTGGAGTACTTACTTTAACAAATGGGGCAATTACAGAGAAAAAAACGACGTGTACCGTCAGCTCGACAGCACCGATTACGTTTATGTGTCCAGTATCAACCACAAGAACAACATGGCTTATGACTTCATATTGGAACGGATTGAAAACGGCAAATTAACCTACCGCCTTTATGCCCAAAGAATCAGAAGGAATAACGATTCTTCGCAAATGTATCAGCTGAGCAATGTCTTGATAAGAAAATTCTTGCCCGGAGGCAAGCAACAAGTGGAAAAACGTATGGTTTTCGATACGATTATGCCTTTTACTTTCGACGATTTGACTCCGATGAACTATGTAGCCGAAGGTTTGAGTAACAAGGAATTGAAAGTGTTTATTGAAAAGGAAAAATTGCGCGGTTCGCAAAACATCGGCCGTTATCTTTTGGAAAAATACAAACGTGTGAGCCTGCCGGTATCGGCCTTGATTTTGACTTTTATCGCCGTGGCGGTAGCCTCGAGAAAGCGCCGGGGCGGTATCGGATTGAATTTGGCCATAGGCGTTGTGATTGCTTTCGGTTATATTTTCTTTGAAAAAATTTTCGGTATCCTAACCGTTAAGTCGGGCTTTAGTCCTTTTTTGGCCGCTTGGATACCTAATGTGATTTTTTTACTTTTGGCCTTATATTTGTTGAAGAATGCCCAGCGATAAATCCGCACGTTCGTATTATTATTTGATGCATTTTATCATATTCATTTGGGGATTTACGGCCGTGTTGGGCGCATTGATTTCCCTCGACTCGCTTCCGCTCACTTGGTACCGTCTTTTCATTGCCATTGTTTTTTTGGGCGGGTGGATTTTGTTCCGTGCGGTCAAGACATCGATGCATCCTTTCCGCACTTTTACCCGGTATGATTTCAAGCATTTCATCATAAACGGCTTCTTGATAGGCTTGCATTGGCTGTTGTTTTTTCAAGCCATAAAAACCGGCGGAGTTTCCGTAACATTGGTTTCGCTTTCGTCGGGCGCATTTTTCACTTCGTTGTTGGAACCCTTGATTTTCAAACGAAAACCTGCCCTGTACGAGATGGTCTTCGGATTGATGATTATCGGCATTATGTACTATATTTTCAAAGTAAACGAAGTGGATTGGCGGGCGGTGTTCTACGGCGTTTCGGCAGCCTTTTTCGGGGCGTTGTTCTCGGTGTTTAACGGCATTTTGATCAAAAGTTACCGGGCGGTTTATCTTTCTTTTTTCGAGCTGTTGTTTGCCTGGGTGTTGATAAGTGTTATTATGTTGCTTACGGGAAATTACCGTTCGCTATTTGAAGCTTCGCTCCAAGACATGTTTTGGTTGCTCGTCTTGGGTACCGTTTGCACGGCCTATGCTTTTACGGATTCTTTGAACATTTTAAAAAAAGTCAGCCCTTATACGCTTACCTTGTCCATTAACTTGGAACCGGTGTACGGTATTATTTTGGCTTTGTTGATTTTCGGCGATACGGAAAAAATGCCACCCAATTTTTATGCGGGCGCCCTGTTGATTTTATTGCTTGTAGCCTTGGAAGGAATAATAAAATTAAAAAAGTCGGGTGCCTAAAGTTTTTTGATAACCGCCGTTACGATACCCCAGATGATGAATTCGTTTTCTCCGGTAACTTTGATGGGCGCATAATTTTCATTTTCGGGCATAAGCCATACGGCGTCCTTATCGATTTTGATGCGCTTTACGGTAAATTCCCCGTCAACGAAACAAACGGCGATTTTTCCGTTTTGCGGTTCCAAACTCCGGTCGATAACCAATAAATCTCCGTCGTCCAGTCCCGCATCACGCATGGAATCGCCTTTGACCCGGGCAAAAAAAGTGGCTTCTTTGTTTTTAATCAACTCCTTGTTCAAGTCGATGCTCATGTAATGAAAATCGTCGGCAGGTGAAGGAAATCCCGCCTTGATGCCCGTTTCCACATAAGGGCGGTAAACCGGAATTTCCGTTTCCACCGAATAAATATCCAAGTGCGCATGCGTGCCGATACGAAGCATTTTCATATCCCGATCCGATTTGATAAGACAAAATTACGTCAAAATATCGTATCTTTACTTGAAATGAAAATATAAGCGAAATGAACGAATTTCAACGGGCTATTCGTCAAGGCATTCCCGACCGGCTACCGGAACCCAAGCCGTATGATAAAACCGTTAATCATGCGCCGCCCCGAAGAAATATACTCGGCGAAGAAGAAAAAAAACTGGCCGTTCGAAACGCCTTACGTTATTTTAAACCCGAATGGCACGAAATTCTTGCAGCGGAATTCAAAGAAGAACTCGAACGCTACGGACGCATCTATATGTACCGTTTCCGTCCCGATTACGACATGTATGCCCGCCCCATAGACGCTTATCCGGCCCGAACCGAGCAAGCGGCGGCCATCATGCTAATGATTCAAAATAACCTGGACCCTAAAGTAGCCCAACATCCGCACGAACTGATAACATACGGAGGCAACGGTGCGGTTTTTCAGAATTGGGCGCAATATCTATTGACAATGAAGTACCTTTCGGAAATGACCGAAACACAAACCCTTGTGATGTATTCCGGACATCCGATGGGATTGTTTCCTTCACACAAAGACGCGCCGCGCGTGGTGATCACCAACGGAATGATGATTCCCAATTATTCGACCTTAGACGACTACGACCGCTATAATGCATTGGGCGTTACCCAATACGGACAAATGACCGCCGGAAGTTACATGTATATCGGACCGCAAGGAATTGTACACGGAACCACCATAACGATTTTAAATGCCAAGCGAATTATCATCGAAAAATACGGAAAAAAAACCGGCGAACCCGTCTTGTTTGTCTCTTCCGGATTAGGAGGAATGAGCGGTGCTCAACCCAAAGCGGGTAATATTGCCGGCGTCATTTCCGTAGTAGCCGAAGTCAACCCCAAGGCGGCCCGGAAACGTTTCGAACAAGGTTGGGTGGATGTGTTGACGGACGACTTGAACGATTTGGTCGAACAGGTAAAAAAAGCAATGAGCGAAAACCGAGTGATATCATTCGGCTATATAGGAAACGTGGTGCACGTATGGGAAAAATTTCTTGAAGCAAATATTAAGATAGACATAGGTAGCGATCAAACCTCGTTACACAATCCTTATAACGGCGGTTATTATCCGGTGGACTTAAGTTTTGATGAAGCCAATCGAATGATGGCCGAAGCGCCGGACCGCTTTAAATCCTTTGTTCATAGTTCTTTAAGACGTCACGTGGAAGCCGTCAACCGGCACACGGAACGCGGCACCTACTTTTTCGATTACGGCAATGCTTTCTTGCTGGAAAGCAGCAGAGCCGGCGCCGCTATTTTGCGTGAAGACGGCAGGTTTAAATATCCTTCGTATGTGGAAGACATCATGGGGCCTTATTGCTTCGACTACGGTTTCGGACCGTTCCGCTGGGTGTGTACAAGCGGAAAACCCGAAGATTTGGATACCACCGACCGTATTGCCACCCGCGTGTTGGAAGAATTGATGCAATCCGCCCCCGACCGGATCAGACAACAAATGGCCGATAACATTCAATGGATCAAAGGCGCCAAAGCCAACAAGCTTGTAGTAGGCTCTCAAGCCAGAATTTTATACGCCGACGCTTGGGGACGAATCGAAATCGCCCGGCGGTTTAACGAAGCCATCGCCCGGGGCGAGATATCGGCGCCGGTGGTGCTCGGCCGCGACCATCACGACGTGTCGGGAACGGATTCGCCCTTTAGGGAAACTTCCAATATTTACGACGGAAGCCGGTTTACGGCTGATATGGCCGTGCAAAACGTTATAGGCGACGCCTTCAGAGGGGCCACTTGGGTGTCGTTACACAACGGAGGCGGTGTAGGCTGGGGCGAAGTAATCAACGGCGGTTTCGGTTTGCTCCTGGACGGAACTTCCGATGCCGACCGCCGATTAAAACAAATGCTTTATTGGGACGTAAATAACGGAATAGCCCGAAGGAGTTGGGCAAGAAACGAAAATGCCATGTTTACCGCCCGGCGGGCCGTAGCCGAAAATCCCGAATTAAAGTTGACCTTTCCTTACTCGGTAGCCGATGACTTGTTGGATAAATTGTTCAGATAATGAATTTTGACATTTACATCACATATATCACCGAAGTGTTCCGAAACATGAAGGCGCAACGTCTTCGTACCTTAATTACGCTCGTAATCATTGCCATCGGTATTTTGGCTTTGGTGGGAACGCTTACGGTGGTGGATGCCCTAAACAATACCTTTACGGGGAATTTAAAAACCATAGGCGCCAATAGTTTTACCATCCGGCGTTATCAAAATTCACTTTTGGAAGGACGACAACGCAGGGGACATTTTTGGCGAAAAAAAAACAATCCGCCCATTACCGAGTTTGAAGCGCAAACTTTTAAAAAACGCTATAATTTTGAAGGCGCCCTAGTGTCGTTAAGCTTTTTGGTAACCTCACAAGCCGAATTGGTAAGAGGGCAGAAGAAAACATCCGGTTCGGTGGAAATTTTCGGAGTGGACGAAAATTATGCCCGGGTATATCATTTTCAAATCGATAAAGGAAGAAATTTTACCGCCAACGAGATTAACTCGGGTATCCGGTATGCCGTTATCGGTCCTCAAGTGGCCAAGTCCTTGTTTGAAAAGGAAAACCCCTTAGGCCAAGCGTTGACCTATAAAGGAAGAAAGTGGACCGTTATCGGAGTAACCAAAGAAAAAGGAACGGCGTTCGGACGAAGTGAAGATAATTTTGTGTGGGTGCCGTTGCAAGTGGGCAAAAGCATTCTACCACCACGACGTCCATTGCGCTTCGACATACGCGTAAGTGTGGAAAAACCCGAAAAATATGAAGAGGCCGAAGACAAAGCCATCGCCCTGATGCGTGCCATCCGGCGCTTGCGTCCCGATCAACCCAATAATTTCGGCATCGTGGGAAGTAAAGAAGCCTTGCAAGAAATCAAACAAATCGATTCGGTGTTGCGCACGGCCGCATTCATCATCGGATT
>JAMONI010000235.1 GCA_027065935.1 Flavobacteriales bacterium
TGAGCCGAAGACTTTCATAAACTTGTTGCGGTATGACGGAAGGGGTTAACGATAAAATACGTTGTTTGGTTTTTCCGGTAAAAGATTTTTCGGCCACTTGCAATAGCACGCGGTCGAATTCCAAGTCTTGCAACACCTTCGGATGAATAAATTTTTTCAAGCCTTGCAACCTTTGTTCAAAGATACGGTTATTTGGGGTTTCGATTTGATTTACTTATCATTTTTTGTGTTTAATAAGCGAATACTGATGCAGGACTTAAGGCTATCGGGGTATTTTGGGATAAAGAAAAAAGAGTTGCCTTTCTAAATGATAAACGATTGAAAGACAACTCGAAATAAATATATCAGCCGGAAATTTTCTATGATTCTTCGGTTCGTGTATTTTCGTCGATGTTTTCCAGCTTAAAGTATATGAGCATTCGCAATGAAATCATTTCTTTAAAAAAGGATAAAATAATGGGCATAAAGTATGCCGTTAAAAGCACGAAAATAAATTTACCGATGATTTCGCCGGGCGGAAAACCTTTGAAAAACAAACTGATTATTAGTGAAATGCCCAACGGATAACTTAAAAAAATCAAGCTGTTAAAGAATAATCCGAGCCATGCGAGTACTTTCATTTCCGACGAGGCAAACCGGCGGTTCAAATTTTTCGGGTCGTATTGGCGGGCGAGGTATTCCGTTGCGCCCAACCAAATGTTCAGCGGTAAACTAATCAGCGTGTAAAACGCCAGTCCGAACAATGAAGTGAATAATGCTTGCAATAATTTTTTTCGGTTCATAACGATTAATTTTAGGGTTCAGAATTCAATGATGATGCCCAGGTTAGGACGTAGTCCGAAACCTTCGGGTTCGGCGTATTTTAATTTATAAGCTTGCGGGTTGTCGGGGTCGGTTTGAGGTTGGTGATTGTCGTCTCGGTCTAAAATCAGATTGGGAGGTATGCCTCCGATGTGGTCGTACACGTTTTGTATGTCGGCGAATAAGTTGAGATTCCATTTTCCGAAATAGAATTTTTTGTCCACCCGCACATCCAATTGATGGTAAGCATTGGTTCGTAAAGCGTTTAATTGCGAATAATCGAGGATGCCGCGGTTGTGTGTATCCCAATTTTGTTTTAATGCGGATGCTTGTTCGTCGTAGGGCGTGTAAGGAGTTCCACCGTAGAAAACCCATTTGGCGCCTATTTCCCAGTTGCGGGGAAAAATTTTTCCTATGCTTGCACTCAGGATATGTCCGTAATCCCACGACGAAGGGTTATAATCGTCGTTGCCATTGGTAAATTCGCTTTTTACGAAGGTATAGGAAAGCATGCCGTAAAAACCTTTGTAGAGTTTTTGTTGATACATTAACTCCAAGCCGTAACTTCTGCCTTGAGAGCCGGAGTTCAGCGGTTCGGCACCGTAAACGCCGAATCCCGCTCCTTTATTGGCTAAGGATATGGAGTCACGCAGGGAGAAAGGATAATGTTTGTATTGCTTTAAAAAACCTTCGAGTGTGACGGCCGAATTAAATCCGGTGTTGTATTCCAAGCCGATGATGTAATGGGTGGCCCGGATGGGTTTGATGCCGTTTTCTTTGTTTACGGGTTTTCCGTTTTCCGTATATGCCAGCGCGGTCATGGGCGGATCTTGGTAGTAAACGCTCGTGTTGGCGTTTAGTGACCATTGATTATTTAAGGCGTATGAAACGGACAAACGGGGCGACAGTTGTTCGAGCGGGTTGGAAAAATTGCCGGAATAATTACCGAAATCGGTCCGTATGCCTGCGGCAATGTCCAGGCGGCGGTTCAAGAAGGATCTGTCGGCGTTGATGTATAATCCCCATTTTATAAACCCGAGTTCGGTTTTAAAATTCACGGGGTGTATGCCGGTTGCGTTCACTGCGAAGGAATGGTTTTCCGTATTTTGAGTTTGATGTTTGAAACTTCCGCCGAATCCGATATGTATTTTGCCCGAACGGAATTCGGCACGTACGGCAATATGGTTAACGGCTTCTTCCGAAAAGTAGTCCAATAGTTTTATTTGGCTTTCGTCATTGTTTTTATGTTTGGTAATGTCGTTGATTAAAGCATTGCGGGAGATGATAATGTCGGTACGGCCGTTTTTCCCAAAAGAAGTCCATTTTATTCCGGCGGTGTAGGTGCTTTGTTTGATACGGCGTACACGTTCTAAGGTGTATAAATTTTCGTCGGTTTTTTCTACGTCGGTATTGTAATTCAAATCGTCGATGGCCATAAGTCCGAACAATTCGATACGGTTATTGTTATTGATTTTTGTAACGGATTTAAACAATGCATCGGAAAATTTGGGAATAACCGGACGGTTAGGAAAGATTATATCGAAATTGGCTTGACGGACGCTTGCGATAAAGCCGGTATGTTTGCCTATGGGTCCGTTGGCATTGATGCCGCGCTGCAAAACCCCCAGGTTCATTTGCAGGTCGAGCCGGTCGGGGTTGCCTTCTTTGAGTTGAATGTCGAAAACCGAACTTAAGGCGTTGTCTGCATAAGAAGGAAAAGCGCCCGTTATAAGGTTCAGTTCTTTGAGTTGGTTGGCATCGAGGATGCCCCACACCCCGCCCGAAGCGCCTTGGGTGGTAAAGTGATTGATGGCATAGACTTCGAATCCGTCCACGTAAAACCGGTTTTCCGACGGTCCGCCTCCTCTGATAATCATGTCGTTCCGGTTGGAAGCCGGCGCCGATGCCACTCCCGGTAAGGTTTGTACCACACGAGAAATATCTCTTCCCCCTCCGGGTGAACGAATGATTTCGGTAGCGTTCAATCGCCTGAGCGATACGGGTGTTTCTTTGGGTTTGGAAAACAAGCCGGTTTGAATCACTACTTGTTCCAAGGCTTCGGGTGCGGGCTTCAGACCGACATTAATTACGGAGGGCTTGGAATTAAAAACTTGAATTTCATAAACCGTTCGGGTTTCATAGCCGAGATATGAAAAACGGACATTGTAAAATCCGGGTTTTAAGTGATCGATTACAAAATTCCCTTCTTCGTCGGTCGAGGTGCCCGTTTCGGTTTCGGGAATCACCACATTAACATAAGGAAGCCCTTCATTGTTTGACGCATCAAATACGCGTCCTTTGATAACTCCTTGCTGTGCTTGCAAGACCCATAAGGACCACAAGGTCCATAAGACGGAAAACAAAATTTTTCGTTTCATCGGTTTGAGATTTGCTGTTATACACGAGCAAATCTACGCACCGGACTTCTGACGCTTTTATCCGAAAGGGATTATTTTTTATTCGAGAGGGATTTTTTGGCGATTTCGCTCGGGCGGTAACCGAAAATTTTATAAAAAGCATTGGAAAACGAGCCGATACTTTCGTAACCCACATACCAAGCGGCCTCCTGAACGGTAAAATCCTTGTTTTCGAGCAATTCAAATGCTTTTTCCATTCGTTTTTGTTGTAGATATTTATAAACGGGCAAGCCGAACAATTGCTTAAAACCGTTTTTTAATTTAAATGTATTGAGTCCGGTCAACCGGGCTAAATGATTTAGGGAGGGAGGAGAATCGAGCTTATCAAGAAGCAATTCTCGTGCGTGATATAATTTGTCCCGGTCGGGGGGAGCTATTTTTTCCGAACCGCGTTCTACGGATTTCAGATAGGCGAATATCAGCTCGACAATTTTACTTTCCAAATAAAGTTTTTCCAACGTTCCGTTATATGAATGAGAGAAAAAACGGTCGATAACGAGCTGAACGGACGGGGTAATATGAAAACTCCGGTCAAGTTTTATATAACTTTCTTTACGATGTAAAACCGGCTTGAAATAATTCCTCAAAATGCGATCGTCTTCAATAATGCTTTTCCATTTGTTTTTCGGAAAGAAGAGCGTAACTTTTTGAACGGCTTTTTTGGGGGAGATGTATTGGGTTACCGGAAGGTTTTCATCACAATAAAACACCGAAATGCGCCCGGATTTTTTAAATTCCTTTACTTTGTTTCTTCCTTCACCTACTTCAACCTGCACTTCGCCCGAACCGTAAAATACAAGACCTATACCCGAAACGATTGTTGCCGAGCGCTGTTTTTTAGGGGAAGCGGGACGGTAATTGTCCAAAATCAAAACGTAATCGTTGATATGAAACAGTTTATTTTGCATCGTAAAAAAAATCAACGAAGCGCTCTGCTAACGCAGACAATAATTTATACAAATATAAGTATTTTTCAATTTTTTAATAAAATAAAAACCGGGCTTTCACAAAAACCTCTCCCTGTTTTCCTACGTTTTTCATTCAAACCGCACGTTTTCCGTTTTTTCTATTGAATTATGAAAGACTTGGTAATGACGGATTTTCCGGTGTAAATTTTAACGATATACGTTCCTTCGGCCAGTTCGAACACGGGAAAGGAGTAGAGGTAATTTTGTTCGTTTTCGTGGATGTTATGATGATATACGATTTGGCCGCGTTGGTTCAAAACGGTGTAGGCCTTAATCAGATCCGATTTGTTTTTAAGTTGCACGGTTAAATATGTGTTCGATAGGACGGGATTGGGATAAATGAGCGCCGCTCCGGAAGTCATTTTGTCGATTTTTGTCGAAGTATCCACCACGGTGAATGCACCCATCATACCGCCGTCTTCATGATTGAGCATATGACAATGATACATGTATGGTATGGTGTCGTCGGCAAAGTCTTCGAACCGGGTAATGATTTTAATACTTCCTCCGCCGGGCGGCACAAGGTAGGTATCGTGCCATCCCCGGGCGTTGGGCGGTATTTGCGCACTTCCGTTGATACTTAAGATTTGAAAAGTAATGTCGTGAATATGAAAAGGGTGTGCAATGGCCGATTGGTTGGTGATGGTCCATACTTCAAGGTTGTTTAACGGAACGGTTACATTAATGACATTCATATCGAAGCTTACGCCGTTAATGGTAAAATCACCGTTCAATTGGTTGAATCCCATAGTGACGGGGCTTAGCGTAAAGTTTCGGAATTCGTCCGCATCGGTTTCCTGTAGCGGAATAATAGGTTCGAAACTCGCCGGTATTCCGGTAACGGGTTGTGAGGTGGGCGCGGTAACGTTGAGTTGCAAGATGTTAAAGTCGTTGCCGTTCATCGGATTGGGATAGTAGTTATCAAGTGTCATATTGGGGTTCATTCCGGGTGCGGCGGCCCCGTAAATGCCATTTCCCAATTCGGAGGCGTAACTCATCAGATAAAGGGTTTGCCCTTGCATGTTATTCAGGTCGAGCAGGATTTCGGCTCTTTCGCCGGGTGACAACATTACACGGGTGAGCTGTTGCGGTGCTTCCAATAGTCCGCCGTCGGTGGCAATGAGATAAAAGGGCCTGTTGTTGGTCAAACCGAAGTTGAACACCCGTTGTGACGAACCGTTGAGTAAGCGCAAGCGCACGATTTGGGCCGGAACGTCCAAGTAAGGGTCTATCGTGGCGTTGACCATAAGAACGTCGTCTTGATTGGAATGATGGACGATTTGATAATTATTGTCGAAGTCTTTGGTTTGCACGATGATAGGAAAGTCATCAACGCCGTAAGTATGGGGCAATCCCGCATTTAGCTCGACGGAATCGTGGATAATGATCATCCCTGCAATGCCCTTGGAAACGTGTTCGTCGGTAAATTCGTCGAGGTGCGGATGATACCACATAGTGGATGCCCGGTTCATCACAAGAAAGCGCGGATTCCAAGTAGTGCCGGGGGCGATAACGGTGTGGGGACCTCCGTCGTTGGCGGCCGATACGTGCATACCGTGCCAATGTAATGTGGTAGGTTGGCCCAGATGGTTTGTCACGCGGATATCCACCGAGTCGCCCGTGTTCATAATCAATGTAGGTCCCAAAATGTTTCCGTTGGCCCCCATGGTGGCCGTCATATGGCCCGGAAAAAATTCGTGTTGACCGTTTTGAAGGTTTAGTTGGAATTGAGGGCCTTGTAGCGTGGGCGGGATGTGCAACGGATTTTGTCCCGGCAGACGAAAAACAAACAGTATCAATATGTTCAACGCAATAATTCTCATAATTTTTCTGTTTTTAACAGGCAATATATGTAATTTTTATTACATACCCGAACCGCATTTTCCCGCACCGCATTTCATGGACTTAGGTGCTTTGTCCGAAGGGTTTTTGTTCATCATGGATTTTTTGCCCTGCAATTGTGCCGAAGCATCCACCACAAAAGTGCCGTGAACCACGATTTCGTCGCCTTCGTTTAATCCGGATAAAACTTCATACGAGTCGGCAAAACTTTGTCCCAATTCAATTTCCCTCATTTCAAAAACGGGTTTGTCAGGACTTGTTTTGACATAAACCACCGACCTTTTACCCGTCCAAAGCACCGCCGATTTGGGAATGACGATTTTTTCGGTTTTATGCGTTTTTTTTAATAAACGAGCCGAAATCAACATGCCGGGCCTCAACAAACCTCCGGAGTTGTTTAAGCGTGTTCTAACAATGGCGGTTTTACTCGAAGGATGTAATTCGGGGCTGATAAAGAAAACCTTCGACCTGAAAGTTTTACCCGGTAAGGCATGCACGCTGATGTTCACTTCGTCACCTACTCGAATGTTTTGCAAATCGGGTTCATACACTTCGAACACGCCCCACACTTCCGACAAATCGGCAAGTTCAAACATGGGCGTGCCTTCACGTACGTGTTGACCGTTTTGTACCGAAACTTTCCGGATATAACCGCTTTGGTCGGCATACATGGGGAAATTGAGGATGACTTTTTTGGTGTTTTCCACCCGGTTGATTTGTGCTTCGGTGAGTTTCCAGTTTTTCAGCTTGTTTCTGACGGCGTTATACAGTTCGGGTTGTTCGTTTTTGATGTAATACGCTTCGAGCAGTTCGTTCTGCGCGGTGACCAGTTCGGGCGAATAAAGTAAGGCGATAATACTTCCTTTTTTTATGTATGTACCTTCGCTTTGGAAGAAGAGTTTTTCGATTCGCCCGCCGAAATGGGCGGTTTGGACGAAAATTTTATCGGTATTGACTTCGATACTTCCGGGAAATGAAACCGGAAAGCCGTTCGGGTCCGAAGTGTCTGAGCCTTTTTTTACGCGCATGGTTCTTATGCCCGCCAAGGTCAATTCGGCTTCGGAAAGTTCAACAAGCCCGCTATCGGGTTCTTCATCCCCGCTTTTGGGAATGAGGTCCATACCGCAAATGGGACAAGTGCCGGGTTGCGGCAAATCGATTTGCGGATGCATGGAACACGTCCAACGTTGATTTTTCCGTTCAAGCTTTTGTCCCGAGGACTCGTTCGTTATTGCATCGGAAAAGCCCGAAAAATATTTCCCGGTTACAAATCCCGCAAGGAGCGAGACGACGGTTATGGCGAATAAATTACGTTTCATGCTATGATTTTTTGTTATTCGGTTAGAAATTCAATTTCGGCTTTATGAATAAAGGCTTGTTTAACGGCTTCTTCTTTTATCAATTGAAATTTGATTTTTTGTAATTGTAATTTGAGAATCTCGTCAAAGTCGGGTTTGCCGGTTTCATAAGCTTTGAGCATCAGATCAATGGCGCGTTGGGTTTCGTTGATGTTTTTTTCGGCCGCCATAACTTGCACTATGGCGTTTTCCAAGCCTTTTTCGGCTTTTGTGAGGGCATCGGCCAATTGATTTTCCAAGTCTTCGTATTGTAAATCGGTTTTTTGTTGTTGCCATTCCGTTTGACGTAACTCCGATCGGTAAGCCCGGTTGAAAAGCGGTATGGCAAGCCCGATTTTGGGCATTACAATGTCTTTTCCGTTACGCGGAACGTCCATTGATGAAGGTTGCACGATGACATAATCCAATCCGAAGCTGATTTTTGGGCCTTGCTTTTTCCGGGTCATCCGGTAGGCTTGTTCCCAAACGTTTTTTTCCTGCCGTTTCTTTAGTAGAACGGGGTGTGATGAAACGTCATTTTGAAAACGGGCGATTTCCGTTACGTCCAATAAAGCGGGTACGTTGACAGGTAAATGTTCGTCACGTTCCAACAACCGGTTGAACCGGAATTGAAGCGCTTCAATCCGGTTTAACGTTTGAAAGATACGTACGTGCAATTGGTTTTTTTGAATGCGGATTTTTATCACATCCGTCATCGATGCTTTGTGGTTCGACAAAGCCGCCAAAGCCATGTCTTCGTAGGTTTTCAATATGCGTTTGTTTTCTTTCAGCTTTTCGACGGTTTTCTGCAAAGCATATATCTCGTAGTAGAGTTTTTTTAAGGTTAAAACGAGTTGTTTTTCGGTCAAGGCGGTTTCGTGCCGGCTGAGTTCAGCCCTGCTTTTCAACCAATTTTTAACGGCTTTGTTGGTTCCGAACCAAGGAATTTGTTGACTAACACCGAATTTAAAGGCTTGATTCCCCACGCGGGTTTCGGGTTGTAAAATATAAACTCCCGCATTCCATTGCAAGTCGGGGAAACGGCTTGCTTCGTTTATTTTTTCGTAAGCGATTTTTTCTTCCAACATTTGTGCTTGTAAGCGCGAGGATTTTCTTTTGAGTTCAACGATATAATCTTCGAGGCTTTGCGCACCGGCCGTTCCGAAAAAAGACAAGTTTATAAAGACCGGAACAAAATACGAAATATAGCGCTTAATTTTCATCGGATGTTCTTTTGAGTTCGATTTCCTTTTTCCAAGCATATAAAACGGGAACGACAAACAAGGTGACCAATGCAATGGACATACCACCCAAAGCGGGAATGGCCATAGGTATCATGATTTCGCTTCCGTGACCTTGTGAAGTCAACACCGGCAAGAGCGCCAAAATGGTAGTGGCCGTGGTCATCAGGCACGGACGGATGCGTTTTTTTCCCGCTTCGATGACGGAATCGTGAATCGACGCAAGGGATTGTGGACGGTTTTTCTTAAAAGTCTGCTGCAAATAGGTGGCCATCACCACACCGTCGTCCGTAGCAATGCCGAAAAGGGCAATGAAGCCCACCCACACCGCTACACTCAGATGAACGGTACGAATGTTAAAGATTTCTCTCGGATTTATGCCAAAGAACCTAACATCCAAAAACCATTCCTGCCCGTAGAGCCAAAGCAGGATAAATCCGCCCGCAAAGGCAAGCCCGATGCCACTGAAGATTATAAAGCTTACGGCAACGGAGCGAAACTGAAAATACAAAATCAGGAAAATAATCAACAAGGTAAGCGGTATGACAACGGATAATGTTTTTTCGGCCCGGAGCTGATTTTCATAATTTCCCGCAAATGTGTAGGTGACGCCCGCCGGTACGTGAATTTCCTTAGACTTAATAGCCTTTTCGATGGCCTTTTTCGCCTTTTCCACTACGTCGATTTCCGCATGGCCGTCTTCTTTGTCAAACAGCACGTAACCGACCAAAAAAGTATCCTCGCTTTTGATGGCTTGCGGACCTTGTTCGTAGCGTATTTCGGCCATGTTTTTTAAAGGCACGGGGCCGTCGGTGGGTGTGTCGATTAAAATTTCGCCCAATACGCCGGGGTCGTTGCGCAATTCCTGCGGGTAGCGGACCTTTACGGCATAGGTCTCCCGTCCTTCTATACTTCTTCCTACGATTTTTCCTCCGATGGCGGTTTCAACCATATCGTGAAATTCGGCCATGCGAAGACCGTACCGGGATAATCTCACTCTGTCGGGGACGATGAGTAAATACGGTTTTCCGACTATTCTTTCGGCAAAGACGGCTTCTTTTTTTACCCCTTCCGTCTTTTGGAGAATTTTTTCCAATGCCAACCCGAACGATTGGATGCTGTCCAGATGTAATCCCTTGATTTTTATCCCCATCGGAGCGCGCATTCCCGTTTGCAACATGACCAAGCGGGTTTCGATAGGTTGAAGCTTGGGCGCCGATGTAAGTCCCGGAAGCCGGCTTACGCTTGCAATTTCATTCCAAATAT
>JAMONI010000236.1 GCA_027065935.1 Flavobacteriales bacterium
TAGTTGAACTTTTTGT
This sequence comes from Flavobacteriales bacterium, assembly GCA_027065935.1. Taxonomy (GTDB): domain Bacteria; phylum Bacteroidota; class Bacteroidia; order Flavobacteriales; family Flavobacteriaceae; genus JAADED01. The sequence goes on from JAMONI010000236.1 coordinate 17, forward strand.
CAACAATACGGAGAATAACCGGGTGAATTACCGCAAAAAGTGTGGCGGAAAACCTTTCATAGTATGTCGGCTCAAATTCAACGGGTCAAAAAAATTATTACCGCATCCTGGAACAAAACCAAAAAGGCAATACGGATATTACCGGATGGATGCTTTGGTTTCTCGACACTTTGGAAAAAGCTATTCTCCAGTGGGAAGAAGCCGTGCGGAAAACCATAAAAAAATACCGGTTATGACAAACTTACGGAAGGCGCATAAAAACAAACGACAGCAAAAGAATTTTGAACATGTTATTAGACGGATTTGAAGGCAAACTCACCGCCACCAAATGGGCCAAAACCACCAAAACTTCGCCGGACACGGCATTACGCAGTATTCAAGATTTGATAAAGAAAGGAATTCTCCAAAAATCCGCTTCGGGGGGTAGAAGCACGCATTATTTTTTGGTAAATAAGTCATATTAATTAAATATAGCGGTTTTAAGTTAAAAGGTTAAACTGGGACGGATGACCGATGACGGATGATCGGTGAAGTTTTAGGAACCGGAAACGGAAAACATTAAGCATGAGGAACAAATAGAAAAAGACAGCGCGTAAAAGATAAAATTTCACCATATTGAAAACTTCCCGCCAAATCACCAAAACCTTTCATTACGACGAATAATTTTATTGATCACTAAAAATTTGAATTCTTCAATAAAATAACTGTCAAATCCGCCTAAGGCGGGGAACGGCCAAAGCTAAGAGCTTTTCCTTTGAGATTTCTCAGTCGCTATGCTCCTTCGAAATGACAAATTACTACAATAAAAACATTAGCAAGCTAACGGTCAAGGGCTAATGGATAAAAGCTTCTTCTTTGAGATTCCCATATTCGTTGGAAATGATAAACCACCGGTTTAACGATTTCACGATTCAACGATTTAACAATAATTACGAGATTTCTCAGTCGCTATGCTCCTTCGAAATGACAAACTGCTACAATAAAATAAGTAGCAAGCTAACGGCTAACGGCTAATGGCTAAAAGCTTTTCCTATGAGATTTCTCACATTCGTTCGGAATGACATCCGCGTTCCGAAAGCAGTAAAAGAATAAATGAGCGCCCTCTGTCATTCCGAGGGAAGCGAAGCGACGAGGAATCTCTGAGTCCTCTGTGCCTTCTTTGTGTCCTTTATGGTTATCAAGATTTATGGCGCGAAGCGCAATCCCAAATCCTAAATCCCAAGTCCCAAATCCGTAACAAGCTAACGGCTAAGGGCTAATGGCTAAAAGCTTTTTTTGAGATTTCTCATATTCGTTGGAAATGACAAACCGGTTTAACGATTTACCGGTTCAACGATATAACAATCATTTTCATTCAAATTCCAACAAAAACTTCCTAACAGGCATATGGAGGATGCCTTCATAATTGCCGGAGAGGAACGGGCTTGCGGATACGACGATTTTGGGATGATTGTCGGGAATTTTGAGGAAGTTGCCGAATTCACGGCGGACGGTTTCTTCGCTTTCCAATAGGTAAGCCACTTGGATATAAACCGTTTTTTCGCCTTTGCGGGCGACGAAATCGATTTCCCAATCGTCCCATTTCCCGGTATGCAGTTCGTAACCTTCCATGGCTAATTTATTGTAAACCAAATTTTCCATTACCTTTCCCGCATCGTCCGGGCGATATGGCAGGAGCGTGTGGCGCATACCGAGGTCTTCGAAGTAATATTTTTCATTGATTTCAAAAATGCGCTTGCCTTTGAGGTCGTAACGTTTGACTTCGTCCACCAAAAACGCTTGGGTCAGGTATTTGAGATAATTCATCACTGTATTGACAGACAAGCGGATACGCTGTGATTTGAGAAAATCGGCAATTTTTTTGGCGGATACATATTGACCGGTATTTTCGGCCAAATAGAGAATAAGCCGTTCCAAAAAATCTATGTCCCGGATGCGGTGGCGGGCGATAACGTCTTTCAAAATCACCGTATTCAAAATGTTGCGCAAGTATTCATATACTATTGCATCGTCCAAAGCCAGTTGCAACAGGTA
>JAMONI010000237.1 GCA_027065935.1 Flavobacteriales bacterium
TGGTAAGTTTTTTCCCTACCGGCGAAAGCCGCCCGTATCAAAAAGGAGCCTTTGGCCGGGTTAAGCCGTTTAAGGATATGAACAACGGCGGATACGGCGCTTGGGAGGTCGTGTTGCGTTATTCTTCCATGCAATTCAGCCGGGATATTGTTGCCTTGCCCGGTAATAACGGCCTGCCCGCCCGAATCGACAATTGGTCTTTCGGCATCAACTGGTATCCGCTTTCGCATTTGCGTGTGATGTATAATTTCGTTCTAACCGGCGACCACGCCCCCACCGGATATTTGTATGCACACTTAATCCGGGTTCATGTGGACTTTTGAAAAAAAAACCAATGTTCTTCAATAAAAAAACCGCCCCGTTGAAGGACGGTTTTTTTTTCATTCGATTTTTGACACAAAAGTTAAATACTTTCCACTTCACTCACCTTTGCCAAAATGTCAGCATAAGGCAGTATCAAGTATTCCTTTCCGTCCAGCTCGATTTTGTTTCCGGCATATTTTTTATACAAAACCACATCGCCGGGTGCAATGGCGGCATCTTCAATATTTCCCAATGCTACCACGCGTGCCACTGCGGGCTTTTCTTTGGCGGTATCCGGGATAATGATTCCCGAAGGTGTCTTACTTTCGGCGAATTCGTCCGTAAGTTCCAGTAATACGTTTTCGTTTAGCGGTGTTAGTTCTTTCATAGTCTTATGTTTTTATTTTTTTAAGGTTATTCGGTTGGTATGTCTAATAGTTTACTGATTTTGGGCACATCGAATCCGATGATGATTTGTCCGTTAATATCGGTTTGCGGTACGCCGCGTTGTCCGCTTTTGCGCACCATTTCTTCGGCCGCTTTTTGGTCCGAAGCCACATTAATGTCGGTATAACGAATACCGTGTTTGTCCAAATATTGTTTTAGTTTGTTACAATACGGACACGAAGGAGTGGAATATACGGTTACGCGTTTTTGCACTTTACCGCCGGACCGGTATTTTTTGATTCCTTCACCCGAAAATACTTGCTTGTAGTAAGAAGCGGGTTGACATCCTTTGACGACATTTTTTACCCGGTTATTTTTCCATACCACTACGGCCGGAACCGAAGCGATACCCATTTTCGGGTGCATATCGCGCACTTGCGTTACATCCACCAAGAAAACCGTATCGTCCACGTCCGTATTTTCAATATTTCTTAAGGCACATTCCGAGGCTTCGTTGCCCGGTTTGTAAAACAGCAAAAACGCTTTGTTTTTTTCCTTCGACTTATCGATAAAATCGCTAAAACTCGTTACCTTTGCATGGTCCATTCGACTCCTTCGTTTTGAAGGCAAATTTACAAGAAGTATGCCAATACAAATCCCGGGCGGTTCAGTGTCAATTTGTCATCAATCGTACAGACGGAAGGGTTTGTGGAAAAATCAAAAAAATAAAAACCAATGAAATCAAGGAAATCAAGTCGTGAGACTCGACCCGGACAGCGAAAATCAAGCAAAAGAACGTGGTCAAACGCTGGAAAAAAAGTGGTGGTAAAAAAGAAAAAACAACTATCACCGGAATGGCCGATGCGTTTAAACAAATACTTGGCACACGCCGGCATTGCTTCACGCCGGGGAGCGGATGAATTGATACGTAACGGAACGGTTACGGTCAACGGCGAAGTAATAACCGAAATGGGCTTCAAGGTCAATCCGGATGACGAAGTGCGTTTTGGCGGTCAATTGATTCGCCCCGAAAAGAAAGTGTATGTTTTGCTCAATAAACCCAAGAATTACATTACCACAACCAAAGACGAACGCAATCGCAAAACGGTTATGGATTTGGTGAGTGAGCCTGCAAAGAAATATCGTATTTTTCCGGTGGGGCGACTCGACAGGAAAACCACCGGCGTACTCCTGCTGACCAACGACGGCGAATTGGCCGAAAAGTTACTGCATCCGAAGAACAAGGTGGAAAAAATCTATCACGTGGTTTTGGACCGCAACTTAAAACAATCCGATTTGCAAAAAATTCGCGAAGGATTAAAACTCAGCGACGGACCGATTTATGTGGATGATATTTCCTATATCAAAGGCGCACCGCACAGCGAAGTCGGGATTAAAATTCATTCGGGGCGCAACCGGATTGTTCGCCGTATCTTCGAGCATTTGGGATATGACGTCAAAAAACTCGACCGCGTTATGTTCGCCGGACTGAGCAAAAAAGGCTTGGAACGCGGCAAATGGCGCTACCTTTCCGACCGGGAAGTGAATTTTTTGAAGATGTTGTGAGGGGGTATTTCAAAAAACACAAAACAATGAAACCGCAATTAACTTATTCCGAAGCAATTGCAAGAGTATTGGAAGATAACGGTGGAGCGGCACACTTAAGTTACATCTACGAACACTTGGAGACCTATCGCAAGATGACCGGAAAAACACCGGAAAAAACCATTCAGGAACGGCTCCAACGAGATGAGCGTTTCACAAGAATCGGACGGGGAATTTATGCCCTTACGGAAGTGCTGAGCAAATTGGAGAATAACGATACGGGTGTTTTTGAAATCAAATCCAATCAAATCGTTTTCGTAAAAAAAGAACAAACCGAAGCTGTAAAAAAGACAAAAATCAGGCTCGGTCAAAATAAATTTCGAAGCGAATTATTAAAAACCCTAAAAGCTTGCCCGATCACCGGCATTGACGACAAACGCCTTTTGATTGCGTCACATATCAAACCATGGGTTTTCAGCACTCCCGAAGAACGTTTAAACCCGCTTAACGGTCTATTGCTTTCTCCTTTATTCGACAGATTGTTTGATAAAAGCGTCGGACTTATCACTTTCACACCGGAAAAATATATTTTGATATCCGACAAACTATCTCCGAAAAACCGAAAAAAACTAGGCATTCCACACAAGACTATCATCAAGTCTTTGCCCGTTGAAGGAAGAGAAGAATTCTTGGAGTTTCATAGAAAATATATTTTTCAGGGGTGATAAACCACCGGCTTATCAAAGATTTTGCATGCCATAACTATAGCCGTCTTCAAACCATTTGTCGTCAATCCGAACGATAAACACTTAACTGCGCTCTTCCTTATCACTCCTTCGAGTAATTGGGTGCGTTTTTACGCATCAACACGTCGTGGGGATGACTTTCGGCTAAACCCGCCCGGGATATTTTAACAAAACGTCCCGTCCGGCGAAGGGTATCGATATCTTTTGTACCGCAATATCCCATTCCCGAGCGCAATCCGCCCGTGAGTTGAAACAACACATCGGCCGCACCGCCTTTATAGGGGGTTAAAGCTTCGATACCTTCGGGGACTAATTTCTTAGCATTTTTGTCTTCCTGAAAATAACGATCTTTACTTCCGCGTTGCATTGCCGAAACGGATCCCATACCTTCGTAAATCTTATATTTCTTTCCGTCGATTTCAACCAACTCGCCCAATGCTTCATCCGTACCTGCCAGCAATCCGCCTATCATAACCGCGTGCGCCCCCGCCCCGATAGCTTTGGTAATATCTCCCGATTGCTTGATGCCTCCGTCGGCAATTATTCCTATATCCGTGTCTTTCAAGACTTCATAAATATCCATAATAGCCGTAATTTGCGGCACCCCTACACCCGCCACCACGCGCGTAGTGCAAATAGCTCCGGGGCCAACGCCTATTTTGACCGCATCGGCTCCGGCTTCCGCCAAATCCATCGCCGCACGGGCGGTCACAATATTACCGGCCACCACTTCGAGGGAAGGAAAAACCCGTTTGATTTGCCTTAAAGCCTCTATCACCCTAACCGAATGGCCGTGAGCCGAATCCAATGTAATTACATCCACGCCCGCCCCTGTGAGCGCTTCAACCCTCGACATAATATCCCGGCCGATACCCACTGCAGCTCCTACAAGCAAATTGCCCTTGTCATCCGTCACGGCTCGAGGGAAAGCCTTGCCGTCAAAAGCATACGACTTCACGGCCTTCACCGCCTCGGCTTGACGTTCAATACTCATATTTTTATGAATAAACCCCAAACCGCCTTGTAATGCCATGGCAATCGCCATCCGCTTGCCCGTAACGGTATCCATTGCCGCACTCAACACCGGAATGTTCAACTTAATATTTCGGGTCAAGCGGGTTTGTAACGAAACTTCTCCGGGCAACACTTCGGAATAAGCCGGAACGAGCAACACGTCGTCAAAAGTTAAAGCTTCGGAAATTATTTTCATCGTTTTTTGTTTATTTCTTGTTATAATCCGAATTACTATTCCCACTCGATTGTAGCGGGCGGTTTGTTGCTGATATCATAAACCACCCGGTTGATGCCCCTTACTTCATTGATGATTCTTGTGGAAACCTTATCCAAAAAATCATAAGGCAACCGGGACCACGTGGCCGTCATAAAATCTTTCGTGTCGGCCGAGCGAATCACCGCCGTGTACTCGTAAGTGCGTTCGTCGCCCATGACACCAACGGATTTAACGGGAAGCAACACCACAAACGCCTGACTGACTTGATCATATAAACCGTGCCGGTGAAGTTCCTCCGTAAAAATAAAGTCCGCTTCTTGCAAAATGCGGACTTTTTCCCGGTCGATAGCACCCAAAATCCTGATACCCAATCCCGGTCCGGGAAAGGGATGGCGCATAATCATTTGCTTGGGAATTCCCAATTGCAAACCTATTTTTCTTACCTCGTCTTTAAAGAACGCTCTCAGCGGTTCGAGCAGTTCCAGTTCCATTTCATCCGGCAAACCGCCTACATTGTGATGCGACTTAATCGTGACCGAAGGGCCGCCTTGGGGCGATTTGGATTCTATAACATCCGGATAAATGGTGCCTTGTGCCAAAAAATGCACATCTTTTATTTTCAAGGCTTCCCGGTTAAAGATTTCGACAAACTTTCGGCCTATGATTTTTCTTTTTTTCTCGGGGTCGGATACACCTTTAAGGGCTTGAAAAAACTCTTCGGCGGCATCCACGTGAATAATGTTCATCCGGAAATGTCGCCCGAAGGTTTGCATGACCGATTCGCTTTCATTTTTTCGCATCAGTCCCGTATCCACATGAATACAAGTCAGTTGTTTGCCTATGGCTTTATGAATCAACACGGCGGCAACGGAAGAGTCCACCCCGCCCGACAACCCCAAGACCACCTTCTTGTTTCCTACTTTTTCTTTAATTTGCCTAATGCCTGTTCGGATAATATCCGTCAGGTCCCAGTTCCGTTCCGCATCACATATATCAAACACAAAATTTTTCAATATTTGGGCGCCGTATTCGGTATGCGCCACTTCGGGATGAAATTGAACGGCATATAGAGGTTTTTCGATATGCTCCATTGCGGCAATACCCGAAGAAGAGTTACCCGTAGCAACAAAGCCGCCGGGCAATCGCCGAACGGTGTCGAAATGACTCATCCACACCGTAAATGCATCGGGTGTACCTTGCAAAAGCAAGCTTTTTTCATGAAGGGACTTCCTAAACAAGGTCCGGCCGTATTCTCCGGCTTCGCCGCGTTCCACCTTAGCACCGGACAAGTGGGCCAACAATTGCATACCGTAGCAAATACCCAATACGGGAATCCCTTCATTCAATAAATTTTCGGAAACAAGCTTGGCGCCGGGTTCGGTAACCGAAGACGGTCCGCCCGAAAGAATAATACCCGCAGGCTTACGCCGCAGGATTACTTCGAGAGGCGTGTCATAAGGTAAAATTTCGGAATAAACACCTAATTCTCTGATTCTTCGGGAAATAAGCCGGCTGTATTGCGAGCCGAAGTCCAAAACAAGAATTCCTTTTTGAAGAAGTGATGGACGGGGTTGTGCAGTATTTTTTGTTCCCATTTGCAAATGTAAACAAAACTTCGGAAGCGACCAACTCCTATTGGAAAATCAATTTTGCCAACCGAAACCGTTTGTAAAAATCACAAAATCATTGAATCTCGTATGATTTTATTCAACAAAAGCGACCCGATTGCGGATCGCTTTCAAACGATATTCGGAGGGGGATTGCTTATACCACGCCTTGGTCCAACATCGCATCGGCCACTTTGATAAAGCCGGCAATATTAGCACCTTTTTTGTAATCGATGTATCCGTCGGGAAGCTTGCCGTATTTGTAAGTGTTTTCGTGAATATTATGCATGATGCGTTTTAGGTAGTCGTCCACCTCTTTGGCGGTCCATTGCAAGTGCATGGCATTTTGGGTCATTTCCAAACCCGACACGGCCACCCCGCCGGCATTGGCCGCTTTGCCCGGGACGTATAACAAGCGGTTTTCTTGAATAATCTCGATAGCCCGGTGGGTCAGCGGCATATTGGCGGCTTCCACTACGCCTATCAGTCCGTTGGCTACCACTTGACGGGCGTCTTCTTCGTCGAACTCGTTTTGGATGGCGCAAGGGATGGCCAGGTCCACTTTTTGTTCCCACGGTTTTTTTCCGGGGAAAAATTTCACGCCGAATTTTTCTGCATAAGGTTCGATAATATCACGATTGGAAGCGCGCAGGCGCAACATATAATCCACTTTTTGTCCCGTAACCCCGTCGGGGTCGTAGATGTAACCGTCGGGTCCTGAAAGGGTAACCACTTTTCCGCCCAAATCGTTTACTTTTTTGACAACACCCCAACTTACGTTGCCAAAACCGCTGATGGCTATACGCAAACCTTTGATGCTTTTTCCGATGTTGTTCAAGGCCGCTTCGGCAAAATAAACCACGCCGTATCCGGTGGCTTCGGGACGAATGAGCGAACCGCCCCAGGCCAAGCCTTTTCCGGTCAACACGCCGGTGAATTCGTTGCGCAATTTTTTATACATTCCGAACAAATAGCCCAATTCTCGTCCGCCTACGCCGATGTCGCCCGCCGGAACGTCCGTATTAGGACCGATGTGTCTGAACAATTCTTGCATAAAGGCTTGAGAAAAGCGCATAATTTCGGCGTCGGATTTGCCTCTTACGCTAAAATCGGACCCGCCTTTACCTCCGCCCATAGGCAGAGATGTGAGGGAATTTTTGAATGTTTGTTCGAAACCCAAAAATTTCAACACGCTCAAATTCACGGTAGAATGAAACCGCAAGCCGCCCTTATACGGGCCGATGGCCGAATTAAATTCCACCCGGTAACCGCGATTGACCTGAATTTCGCCTTTATCGTCCACCCAAGGTACGCGAAACATAATCACGCGTTCGGGTTCCACCATGCGTTCCAGAATTTTTTTTCCTTTATACTTCGGGTTTTCGTTGATAAAAGGAATAATTACTTCGGCCACTTCTCTTACTGCGGAAAGGAATTCCGGTTCGTTGGGATTGCGCGCACTTACATACGCCAAAAAATCCTCGATTTCGGATTGGTATTTGTTGTTCATTGTAGTAAATAATGATAAATTCGGCGCTAATTTAAACCAAAAAATCTTATAATAAAATACACATATATCATTTTATGTTTTAATTTACATAACTTTACGTCTTCGAATCGATTATGGCAGGTATTTACATTCACATACCGTTTTGCAGGAAAAATTGCTCGTATTGCGATTTTTATTTTTCATTGAACAAAAAACACGAACCCGCTTTTTTTAATGCGTTACGGACCGAATTGGCCTTGCGCAAATTCGAAATGCAAAATGAAGCGGTGCATACCGTTTATTTGGGTGGCGGAACGCCTTCATACGCTTCAATTCAAGAAGTGGAAAGGGTATTAAATTGGATTTATTCCGAACTGCCTGTGGTTCCGGAGCCCGAGGTTACTTTGGAAGCCAATCCCGACGATTTGACCCGAGAAAAGCTGTCCGAATGGAAAAAATCGGGTATTAACCGTTTGAGCGTGGGGGTGCAATCTTTTTCGGACAAATATTTGAAACTGCTCAACCGGTCGCACAATGCCCGTCAAGTGCATAAAGGCTTGGAAAACGCCCGCAAGGCGGGATTTGAAAACATTACCGTTGACCTGATTTACGGCATTCCCGGAATGACTTATGACGAATGGGAAGCGCAAATAAACCGGTTTTTAAGTTTGTCCTTACCCCACTTGTCCGCTTATGCTTTAACGGTGGAAAAAGGCACCTTGCTGCACCGGCAAGTGGAAAAAAATATTATCCGAATGCCTGATGACGAACAATATGAGAACATGTTTTTTATGCTGGTTGACGCCTTGAAAAAACATAATTACGAGCATTACGAAATATCCAACTGGGCCCTTGCGGGACGGAAAAGCCGACACAACAGAAGCTATTGGTCGGGAGAGAAATATTTCGGTTTCGGTCCTTCGGCACATTCTTACGACGGAAAAAGAACAAGGCGGTGGAACGTGGCCAATTTGCATAAATACATCAGGGGAATAAGGGAGGGAAACACTTGGTATGAAACAGAACGCTTGTCGGATAAAGATTTGTTCAATGAGTTGATTATGACGCGCCTGCGCACGTCAAAAGGCATTCCGGATGGGCGGTTAAAAACGGAATTTGCCGAATTTTATCCGGCCTTTATCAAAACCGCCGAATTATTAATGGCCGAAAGAAAATTAAAGTTTGAAAACGGATATTGGAAAGTGCCCGAATCCGCCAGGTTTATCACCGACGGCATTATCGAAACCTTTTTCGTTGTTTAGCAAAGGCGGAATCATTCATTTTTTCTTCCCGAACTCAATCATGGTTAATCCCGCAACAGACATTACGGCAAAGAAAATAATGAAGAAATAATGTTTGGCTTGTAATACCGGTTCGGTATATAAAACCACCCCCGTAAAGAGTAAAGGTAGCGCCACCAATACGGCTTGAAAAACGGGAATATGATTTTTTCGTTGCACTAACTTCTCCACACCAATGTAAGTATAAATGACGATAAAAGCCATCAGCAACAAATACAAATAAACCACCGAAGCTTTTAGAAAAACATGGGACGAATGAGATACACAAAAAAGATTAAAAAAACACAGGTCCGCATCGAATTTTCCGCTTGCAATCAATAAAGCGAACGAATAAAGTAGCGGTCCGTAAAATCCCCAAAAAAGAAGTCTTTTTTTGCGCTTTTGTTTTCTTTCTCTTTCTTCAAAAATATTCATCCCGATATTTTTTCAAAGATACGATTTATTCACACGATAAAAATACCGGAAAATTTACCGGTATTAGCTTATCTTAATCGGATTGAGTATAAAAAATTATTGTTAACTTTATGAACAAGAAAATGAATTTCCATGAAAAAAATACTTTTAGGCAACGAAGCCATAGCACAAGGCGCTCTTGATGCGGGATTATCGGGCGTCTATTCTTACCCCGGCACACCTTCAACCGAAATACCGGAATATATTTTCAACAGTCCCGAAGTAAAGGAAGGGAAGGTGAAAGCCCACTGGTCGGCTAATGAAAAAACGGCCTACGAAGAAGCTTTGGGGATGTCGTTTGTGGGCAAACGCGCCATGACTACCATGAAACACGTAGGCCTCAACGTGGCAGCCGACGCCTTTGTCAATTCGGCCATATCCGGCGTACACGGCGGATTGGTCTGCGTTGTAGCCGACGACCCTTCGCAACATTCGTCTCAAAACGAACAAGACAGCCGGTTTTTCGGCAAATTTGCCATGGTACCCGTATTGGAACCTTCCAACCAACAAGAAGCGTACGACATGATGGCCTACGCTTTCGATTTATCCGAAAAATTCAAACTTCCCGTTTTGTTTCGCAGCGTTACCCGGCTCTCGCATTCGAGAAGTATCATCACGCTGAAAAACGAAAAAAGACCGCAAAACCCCTTACAAACACCGGAAGATTCCAAACGCTTTGCCCTCGTGCCGGCATACGCCAAAAAGCAGTATGTCAAACTAATAGAAAAACAAAAAGTCTTGGAA
>JAMONI010000238.1 GCA_027065935.1 Flavobacteriales bacterium
AGACGTTTGGTAGCGTAATCGATGATGTAACGGTCTTTGGCGAATATGGCGCCCGTAAGCCCGTAAGGTGAGGTTTCGTCCACCAAATCCAAACTTTCTTTCCATTCGTTGTCTTGATACACATAAACGGTCAATATGGGGCCGAAGAGTTCTTCCACCATTGTTTCATACTTGGGATCGGTTGTGAGCAAAACCGTCGGTTCAATGAAGTAACCCTTGGATTTGTCATATCCGCCGCCTATAACGATTTCCACGTTTTCATCTTTTTTGGCTTGTTCAATATACCCGGTGAGTTTGTTGAATGAAGCTTCGTGAATCACGGCTGTAATGAAGTTGGAAAAATCTTCGGGCGATCCCATTTTCATACTTTCCACTTGTCTTTTCAATTCGGCAAATACGGTGTCCCATTGGCTTTGAGGAATATAAGCCCTTGAGGCGGCCGAACATTTTTGTCCTTGATATTCGAAAGCGCCCCGGGCTAAAGCGGTGGCCACTTCATACGGATCGGCATCGGGTGACATCCATACGAAGTCTTTACCTCCGGTTTCACCTACAATGCGCGGGTAAGTTTTGTATTTTTCGATGTTCATTCCTATCATCTTCCAAAGATGTTGAAATACGAAAGTGGAACCGGTATAGTGCAAGCCGGAAAAATCGGGATGGTTAAGCACTACTTCGGTAATTTTAGCGGGACTTCCCGTTACCATATTAATCACACCGGGGGGTAAACCGGCTTCGGTCAGCACTTCCATAATCAAGTTGGCGGAATACATTTGGTATAATGACGGTTTCCAAACCACCACATTGCCCGCCATGGCCGGTGCGGTGGGTAAGTTTCCGGCAATACTGGTAAAGTTAAACGGCGTTACCGCATAAATAAATCCTTCCAAAGGACGATATTCCATCCGGTTAAACACCTCCTTGGCCGATTGGGGTTGTTCCCGGTAAATACGCGATAAATATTCGGCATTGAAGCGCCAAAAATCGGCCAGTTCGGCCACGGCGTCGATTTCGGCCTGATGAATGGTTTTGGATTGGTTGATCATCGTGGCGGCATTCATTTTGGCCCGGTACGGTCCCGAAATCAAATCGGCTGCTTTCAGGAAAATGGAAACCCTTTGTTCCCAAGGCATATCCGCCCACTTTTGACGGGCTTTTAATGCGGCATCAATAGCTTGCCTAACGTGCATTTCGGATGCTCTGTGATACACACCGACTACGTGTTGGTGATCGTGCGGAGGACGGATTTCTTTCGTATCACCCGAATAAATTTTTTCACCGCCTATATAAAGGGGGACTTCAATGTGCTTGTTCCACATTTCTCGGTATGCTTTAAGCACTTCTTCGCGTTCCGGTGTTCCGGGTGCATAAGATAAAACGGGTTCGTTTTTTACTTCGGGTATCCGATAAAAACCTGTTGCCATAGTGATTTGCTTTTTGTTTGTGTAAAGTTATTAAAAAGGTTTTGATTTTGAAGTGGAAGATATCCGTTTTTTTTTTTATTTTTATTCTTTAGCTAAATCACTCAACCACTAAATCAATCGAAAAAATTGTTCCCTGTTTACTAACTAAAATTCCTTCGGATTTTATTGTTCATTTTTTTAGAAAAAAACGAACCGGGAAATAAGAAACGCCCGCCTGCGGGTGCCCCTCGATTGAGTTGAATGCGCAGGATGGTTTGTGATTGAGATTCCTCACTTGCGTTCGGAATGACATACGCGTCCCGAAGGCTATAAAAGACTAAAAGAACGACCAATGTCATGCTCCCATAGGTCGATACGACTCCTATGGAGGATCTCGATACGAGTCATATTGACCTGCGGACGAAGGAGGTCCCGATAGCTATCGGGACGACTGAGGAATCTCTTGTTACGCAGAGGATTTATTAAAACCGTTCTACATTTAAAATCCTGCGGATTTTATTGTTCATTTTTTTTAGAAAAAAACGAACCGGGAAATAAGAAACGCCCGCCTGCGGGTGCCCCTCGATTGAGTTGAATGCGCAGGATGGTTTGTGATTGAGATTCCTCACTTGCGTTCGGA
>JAMONI010000239.1 GCA_027065935.1 Flavobacteriales bacterium
CGGTTTTTGTCAAAGCCGTTAAAGAAATCACCTTCGACGATGCCCGGAAAATCCTCATGGGCGACGGTACCGCGGCCACCCGGTACCTCGAAAACAAAACCCGCACCGAATTGTATCAAAAATTCTACCCCGTCGTGCAACAGTCATTCAAAAAAGTAGGTGCCGACAAAGTGTGGAACCGAATTATCTCCCGATACAACCAAATCCCCTTCGTACAAAAAGTAAACCCCGACCTCAACGACTACGTAACCCAAGAAGCTCTGAAAGGCGTGTATAAAAAAATTGCCGACGAAGAAAAACGTATCCGAACCGACATAAACGCCCGCACCACCGAACTGATGAAAAAAGTTTTCGCTTTGCAAGACAAAAAGTAGGAACGATTTTTGTTGTAAATTATATCCAAAACCTTTTCAATGAAGAAACTAATCGTATTATCGGTTCTCGCTACGCTTATTTCATGCAACAAACAAGAAGAAGGCATCGACATTAACACCTTGCATTTTAGCATAGAAACACCATACGGGACGCATTTTATCACCGGTTATGAAATACCCTTTACGGCGCGAGACAACAATGGCAACGACATTACACAATCCGTGGATTTTTTCATCAACGGAACCCCGGTACAAGGTAATACGCATGTCTTTCAACAACCCGGCAATTACACCGTTACCGCTCGGTGGAACTTAGGCGGCGGGGCTGTTAAAGATGCCGACAATCAAATTACGGCCTCCGTAATTCATCCCCGACATAACACGTACGTGGTAATTGAAGATTTTACCGGAACATGGTGCGTCAACTGCCCGCGTGTTCAATATAAAATCGAACAACTTTTAGCCCAAAATACCGAGGTATATGCCGTAGCCATACACGACAAAGCCAACCAAACCGACCCCTTCCATTTCGACGGAGTGGAGGACCTCACCTCAACCTACAACATCGCCGGATATCCCACTCCCCTGCTCAACCGTGAAGAAGTATGGGACGAAGAAGTAGCTTCGGTAAACGCATATTTAAGCAAAACCAAACCCTTGGGGCTACGTGTGGAAAATACTTTTGACGGAACAAGCCTCAACCTGACCGTCAAAGTCCGGTTCGACATGGATTTGCAACGGGAAAATTACAAACTCGTCGTTTTCGCTTTGGAAAACGGCCTCCATGCCGATCAGGCCAATGCCACCAACTACTACGGCGGACAAGATCCCATTCCCGACATGGAACACAATCACGTTCTGCGACACGCCTTCACTTCCGTACTGGGCGACGATATTCCCGCCAACCAATGCTTTTTTGACAATGAATACACTTGGACATACTCGGGCGACATGCCTTCGCAAATAGAAGATTTCAACAATGCGGAATTCATCGCTTTCGTAGTACAAGGCGACCAAACCCCCGTCATTGTCAACGCCAAAAAAGCTTCCGTAAACCAAACGGCCGACTACTAAAACAAATTGAAAATGAAAAAAATCCTATTTAACCTCATCATGATATTCGGGCTTATACCCGAAGTGCAGGCGCAAGGATTCGGCTTCGGGCAAAACAAACCCATCTACAAAGATTTTAAATTTAACGTTTACGAAACCGAACATTTCGAGTTGTATGCCTACCTGCACAACGACACCATTCGCAACAAATTCCTTTACGACGCCGAAGAGTGGTTTTACAAGCACGGTCTTGTGATGCATCGCACGATTTTCGACGAAAAAATTCCCATGATTTTATATAACAACCACGCCGACTTTCAACAAACCACAGCCATCATGGGAAGTATCGGTGTGGGAACGGGCGGTGTAACCGAAGCACTCAAAACCCGGGTGGTAATGCCCTTGCGTCCTTCATACGGACAAACCAAGCACGTATTGGGACACGAATTGGTCCACGCCTTTCAATACACTTTTGTCAAAAACAGTCCGGAACTGTCATTTCAACACCTGGCCAACGTGCCTTTATGGATGGTGGAAGGCATGGCGGAATACCTTTCCATAGGGCGCACAGACGCCCATACGGCCATGTGGATGCGCGACGCCGTGCTCAACGGCTTCTTTCCCACCTACAAAGATATGTTCAAACCCAAATATTTTCCCTACCGCTACGGTCAAAACTTCTGGGCGTTTTTCGGTGCCACCTTCGGTGACGACCAAATAGAACGCTACTACGGCGCTTCTTTACAACAAGGCCCCGAACGCGCTATGGACAGCTTATACGGCATTTCCATCGACACCTTTTTCGTTCGTTGGAAAACCGCCAACGAAAATTACTATAAAAAATTCCTGCCCGGACGCGATACGCTTCCCGTAGGGCAAGTCCTTTTCGATGATAAAAATGCCGGCACCATCAATATATCACCGTCCATTTCCCCCGACGGCACCAAGATGATTTTTCTTTCGGAAAAGCAAGTGATCAGCTTAGACCTGTATCTCGCCGATTTGAAAACCAAGAAAACCAAAATCATCGGGTCGAAAAGTTTGTCCAATCATATCGATGCCATCGACGCTTACGAGAGCGCCGGCACGTGGTCGCCCGATTCCAAATACTTTGTGTTTATCATTTTCAAAAAAGGAAAAAACCAACTGGCCGTAGTGGATGTGGACAAAAAGAAAGTAACGGATACGTGGGAAGTGAAAGATTTGGAATCGTTCTCCAATCCCGTTTGGTCGCCCGACGGAAAATCCATTCTTCTGTTGGGACAAAAAGACGGCTATACGGATTTGTTTATTTACCACGTGGATAGCAAACGGGTAACCCGGTTGACCAACGATCCTTATGCCGAAATGACTCCTTCATGGTCGGCCGACGGAAAAAAAATCGTTTTTTCCACGGATTATTACTACTATAAACGAAATAAATATCCCACACACTATCATTTGGGCATTTTGGATATCGACACCCGTACCAAAACCTATCCCGGCGTTTTTCCCGGTGCCGACAATCTCAACCCGGTTTTCGATAATTCGGGCGAAAACATTTATTTTCTTTCCGACCGCGAAGGATTCAGAGATTTATATCGATACGAATTGACTTCGGGCAAAGTTTATCAGCTGACCAAATTCTTTACCGGGATTTCAGGAATCACCAAATTTTCACCCGCTATTTCCGTTAACCGGAAAACGGGAGAAATCGTTTACAACCTGTTTAACAAACATCAATACGCCATTTACCGGGCCAAGCCGTCCGATTTCCATCAAATCGAAGTAAATCCGTCGGATGTGAGGAGAGAAGCCGCTTTATTGCCTCCGCCGGTCAATATTTCCACGGCGCTCAAACAATTGGCTCAAAAGAGAAAACCCAAATACGGCTTGGTGGATGCGATGATTGTCACTAAAATCGACAGTATTGATTTGGCGGTTAAAGAAAAACCCTACAAACCCAAGTTTAAGTTGGACTACATCAGCAACATGGGTTTCGGGATGACCACTTCCATATACGGCACCGGAATGCAAGGCGGGGTAAATATGATTTTTAGCGATATGTTGGGCAAGAACTTGCTTTCGGCAGCCGTGTCGCTCAACGGCGAGATATATGATTTTGCCGCCATGGTGCTTTATTTCAATCAGGGTAAAAAACGTCAGGTGGGTGCTTACGCTTCGCATATTCCTTATGTAAACTACTTGCAAGGAAGCGAAAAAATACAAATTGACGCCGATTATTATTATGTGTACAAATACTTTTTGATCAGGATGTTTGAAGACAAAATAGGTGCTTTTCGCTTGTTTCCGCTTTCCCGGACGCAACGTTTGGAAACCGGAGGCTCTTTTGCGCGTTATTCCTTCCGGATCGACAGTTATAATTACTACTATCCTTACGACCCCAATACCAATACCATTTATCCGCAAGCGGTTTACTTCGACAGACAAAAAGAACCGTCACCCGGCGGGTTTAATCTGGGGGAAGTCAACGGTGCGTATGTGGGAGATAACAGCATTTTCGGGATGACCGCTCCGATGAAAGGGATGCGTTACCGTATCGGTTATCAAAAATATTTCGGTGCCGTCGGGTTCAGTACCGCCACGGTGGATTTGAGATATTATAAATATTTGAAGCCGTTTACTTTGGCTTGGCGTTTTATGCACATCAACCGTTTTGGCAAGAACCTAAACAACAACATCATTTATCCGTTCTTTATCACTTACGAGTATTTTATTCGCGGGTATTCGTTCGATGTTTTATCGCGCTACGTGCAATACACCAATGAGAATTTGACGTTCAAAGACCTGATGGGTAATAAAATATTGGTAGGTAATTTCGAGGTACGCTTGCCGTTTACCGGTCCCAAGCGCTTGGCATGGATCAAATCGTCCTTTTTGTTTTCGGACCTGTCGTGGTTTGTAGATGCCGGTTGGGTATGGGAACCCGGAGATAAATTGAGTTTTGACGTGTACGGTGAGCCCGGCAAGCGGCGTCTTTGGGCTTCAACGGGTGTGGCTTTGCGTATCAATCTATTCGGACAAATCATCATTCAGCCTTATTTTAGCCGTCCGTTGACGCTCAAAGGATATGACCGTTGGAGCTTCGGTTTGAATTTTTATCCCGGATTTTAATATGGCTAAAACCGAAACGGACCTTGTATGTTGATTTTAGACCGGGTAAGTGTCAGTTTGGGCGGGCATGAAATTTTGTCCGGTATCTCTTTATCGTTCAAAAACGGCGAAAAAACCGGCTTGACCGGAGTCAACGGAAGCGGAAAATCCACTTTGCTCAAGCTTATTGCGGGTGTTTTGGAACCTTCGGAAGGAAAAATCGTCCGGCCTAAAAATTTTACTACGGGCTATCTTGCGCAAGAAATGCATACCACGGGAAAACTTTCGGTTTTGGAAGAAACCTACAGGGCTTTTGACAAGTTAATGAACTTGGAAGCCGAAATGGCGAGGTTGGAAAAACAATTGTCGGAAAATTCGTCCGAAACGGAAAAGCTATCCCTGAAACTCAACGAATTGCTCGACCGCTACAAACTCCTGGGCGGTTATGACTACAAAGGCCGCACCGAAACGGTACTGAAAGGTTTGGGATTTTCACAAGATGATTTTGACCAATCCGTGGAAACCCTATCCGGAGGGTGGCGTATGCGGATTGAATTGGCCAAAATCCTGCTTCAAAAAAACGATATGCTCCTTTTGGACGAACCGACCAACCATTTGGATATCGAAAGCATAATTTGGTTGGAAAATTTTCTAAAAAACTATCCCGGAAGCGTTCTTGTGGTGTCGCACGATCAAAGTTTTTTGGACAAGTTGACCCACCGGACCGTCGAATTGCGCAAAAACGGAAAATATTGGGATTTTCCCCTGCCGTATTCCCGCTTCACGGCGCACAAAAAAGAACTGATTGACAAAATCAACCGTGAAGCGGATAATAAAGAAAAACAAATCAAAGCCACCGAAAAACTCATTGAAAAATTCCGCTACAAAGCCACCAAAGCCAAATTCGCCCAATCCCTGATCAAAAAATTGGAAAAAGAGGGAGAGGTGGAAAGAATCGAAACGGATGAAAAAACTTTGAAAATAAAATTCAAGGCAAGCGGAAGACCCGGCAAAATCATATTCGAAGCCGAAAATTTGGGAAAAAGTTACGGAGCAAAAACCGTGCTGAAAAACCTTAACTTTCTTGTTGCCCGAGGCGAGAAAATCGCCTTTGTGGGAAAAAACGGAACGGGCAAAACCACTTTGGCTTCACTGTTGGCCGGCAAAATAAACTATTCCGGAAAATTAACAACGGGCTACAACGTTCGTATCGGTTATTTTGCGCAAGAACAAGGCCGGACGCTAAATCCCGAAAAAACCGTTCTGCAAACCCTCGAAGATGCGGCTACGGAAGAAACCCGCACCAAAGTGCGGGATACCGCCGGCGCTTTTCTCTTTTCCGGGGATGATGTGCATAAAAAGGTCAAAGTACTTTCGGGCGGAGAAAAAAACCGGTTGGCTTTAGCGGCATTACTTCTCCGGCCCTTCAACGTTCTCATCCTCGACGAACCTACCAACCACTTGGACATTCCTTCCAAAAATATCCTCAAACAAGCCCTGAAAAGTTTTGACGGTACCTTGCTCATCGTCTCGCACGACCGGCATTTTCTTACGGAACTAACGGACAAAACCTGGGCTTTTGAAAACGGAACTTTTAAAGAATACCTCGGCGACGTAAATGAATTTTTGCAAAGCAGAAATTTAGCCGGCTTACAAGAACTCGAAAAATCGGGGCAAAAAAATAAATCCGCTAAGGCTAAAAACAAAAAAATCGATTACGAGACCCGGAAAACATTACGCAAGCAACAAAAACAACTAAAAAACAAACTGAACAAGCTTGAAGAGCAAATCGGAGAAGTGGAATCGCAAATAGCCGAAATGGAACGAACCCTGCAAAACAGTCCCGCCCAAGATGCCGATTTTTTCACTTCGTATGACCAAGCCAAAAACCGCCTCGACCGTTTGATGCGGGAATGGGAAGCGGTGATGACGAAATTGGAAGAACCGAAATAACATCAACAAAGAAAACCCGGCAACGAACACATGTCATTCCATTAGGTAATAAACCTTTCTTTTAAATCCTCATCCGGAACGGGGCAGTTGTTTTTTGAAATAAACATTCTGCGCCGGGAAATAAAATCATATATAAAATCCTTGAATTTCAACGGAAAAAGTTCCATAAGATAAGCTACCCACTTATAACGGGGAAGTTGAAACAAAATACGTTGCACGGCCATGCTTTTGATATAGACTTTTTCGTCGGGGGTTACCAATATAACGGATTGTGTTTCAAGTCCTTGAATCCGGTGTTTGACTAACAATTGTTTTCCCGCACCGGACAAAGACGATACAAATACATACAAACGCCGGGTATCGCGTTTGGCAATGAACATCACGGTTCGGTTGCAAAAACCGCAAGTGCCGTCAAAAATTATATAAGCGGGCCTTTTATGTTTCATTCCGGATGCAAACGGTTTATGTTTTTATCTTTGATTTCTTCAATTTCTCGCTTTTTATATTTTTCTCCGCTTTTTTTCCAAATTACACAGAATCCCACAAATTTTTTATCGCCGTAAAATTTATTTTCATACAAAAACCCGGGAGTTTTGATTGAATAATCGTCGGTATCGGTTTTGAAAACATCCTGCACGAATAGTTTGAGTCGGAAAGATTTTATGTTTCGGATTACGGAAAAACTTAGGTTTTGCATCGGGCCGTGATTGAAGATGCCGTCGTAACACGGCGGAATCCAATCTTTTTTCATAAACGGAATAACCCGCTTGGCTCACTTTTAAAAAATATGCCCTTTTATGAGTTTCCAACTTAAACTTTCCCAAAGTATCGCTAAGGTTGTCCGTAATAAACCCTCGAAATGAATCCAGTAGGACGATGTTGGCATTGGGTAAAGGATTCATAGCTTCGCCGGTTACTTTGCCCGTTACTAATAAAAAACCGACAACAAACCTTTTCATTATCGTGTAATTAAAGCTATTTCATGTAACTGATATGATGTTTCGGGTCAAAATAAAAAGCCGTCAGGTTCCAAATAATCATTACGGCAGCAAAAAAGTACAAGTTCAATATCAACGCAATGCCCAAATGCATACCGATGATAAGAAACAACCATAATTTTCGGGTTTTTCTTATCCAAATAAACAAAGGATAGAGCATTTCCAACAGCACGGTAGCCCAACCCAGAAAAATCAATATGGCCGGAAACTCCGCCAACCAAGAAAGGTTTATTTGAAAATCCTGATTGACAAAAGGCAGGTGAAAAGCCTTCCATATCGACTCACCGTTCCACCAATTAAAGCCCAAAACCTTGTCAAACCCAGAAAAAAAATACGCTATGGACAAATGTAATTGAAACAAACGATGAAACGGCCTTAAGTTAAAGTTCGTAATAACAGGTTTGAAAAAACCGTGAACGGAATATTTGAAATCTGACGGCACAAGTATCAAATAAAACAACGACATGCTTGTAAAATAATCAACCCCGTAAGCATAAAGCGGTGCGCCTTTGGACAAACCTATTTGCAAAAACAACAGTAAAAAAGCGGCTATTCTCGGAAACAATCCGATGACCAATAAAAAAGATAAAAACAAATACAAATATTTATAAATTTCAATACTCGTCTGTTGGGACAATCCCAGTGAAGCAATAAATCGTATCAGTTCATCAAAAGTAATTACAAAATCCGGAGTATAAACGCTTAAAATATCGACGGGTATAATAGCTTCACGGCCGTATAGCATATCAAAATCCCGCCAAACGGATAAAAAATGCAAAAGAACCATAGTCCCGATTGAAATCCTAAAAAAGATTATCCAATCGTTGTCTTGTCGGGGTTCAAAAAAGAATTGAAGAAATTTATTCTTGAAACGCATATTTTTTTATCAATATCAATCTCTCTCTTTCACCTTCCTTATATCTTTTTATGCTCGGAAAATCGTGAAGATACAAGAGGGTAACCACTTTATATTCATCCGGGTAGAATTTCTTTACGTGTCGGGTCATTTGTTTAACTAACAAATCCAAGTATTTGTCGTTCAATATTTCCATTTCTCCGGCTTCGGAAGTATGCCCGATTTCGGTAAGCTTATCGAGAAAAAGCAAATTAAATGTCTCGAATCTTAGATTACCCTCTTTGGTCTTCAAGCCCAAATCATTGAACCTTCTTACAACCAAATGTCCGGTTTCATCATAAACCTCAAAAACATACACCACATTACTGGCCACATTGGGTGCAAAAAAACCGTAGCCGGTGTCAAATCCCGTATATGTTGAAAAAAATTTTACGGGTGGTGCGTCATACAACCGGTCAAAAACTTTGGCAAAGAACGAAGGCTCATACTTTTTTCCTTCATAATAAAAGCCGTAGTAACCGTCAAATGTGAGTTTAACGGAACTTATGAAGACAACCGAAAGCACAAAAAGAATCAACCCGATTTGAAACTTTTGGATCCGGCTTAAAGTACTATTCATATTTCTTCAAAATTTCTTTTAATTTTTTCACCTGTTTTTCGGTAAACGGTTGCGAACGGCTTTGGTATTGCACTTTGTGTATAAAATTTTTACGTGTAGTTTTGTACACCACGGTCACATAATTTTTGCCTACATAAGAAATCTTTTCCAGTTCTTTCCAGTCTTTTTGGGTCAACCATACAAACTTAAACCGCTCCTGATTCGGCACAAAAGCCGCTCCAATAAGAAACACAAAAATACCGGTTATAAATACCTTAATAATACCTAATGTTTTCATAGTTACATTTTTTTGTGAGTTTATTCACATTAAAGATAAAAAAGCTCCCTTTTTGTTACACGGGAGCTTTTATAAAGAATCCGTTAAATTCCGTATTTGGAAAAAATCTCATTCAAGCGTTGCAAAGATTCATCCGAAAGTTTAGCCGGATCGGTGTTTTTGTGTATAGTTTCTTCTGCAATATTCTCCCAAACCTTCCGGGTAAACCAATTGGTGGTTTTGGCACCGAACACGCTGATTTCTTGCAACACTTGGAGTTCCTCATCGGAAATGTTGTTGATAATTTTGGCCACTTCGTGACCGTCTTGTACCACGAAATAACGAGTGCTTTTCTTGGTAAAAGACATAGCCATTAAAGCTATTATTATAACAGCAAATGAAATGAACTTTTTCATAGTAATACATGTTTAAAGTTAAACAATTTAAATTAATCCGATACTTGCTACCCCGCCGCTACGGGCGGCTTTGTGTCGGTTTCCGCTTCGATGAGCGGTTATTGCATTTCCACGCGCTCGGCGTGTTCGGGTGA
>JAMONI010000240.1 GCA_027065935.1 Flavobacteriales bacterium
CCGAAGCGGAAAAAATCAAGGCAAAAGAACTGCAAATCGGATTTATTGCACAGGAAGTGGAAAAAGCGGCACAAGAATTAGGTTTCGATTTTCACGCCGTGGACAAACCCAAAAACGACAACGACGCCTACGGATTGCGCTATTCGGAGTTCGTGCCGGTTTTGGTCAAAGCCCTACAGGAACAGCAACAAAAAATCCATACCCTTGAACAACGCATCGCTCGATTGGAATCATTATTAAACCGGAAAAGTGAATGAGAACCGTGATGAGGCTATAATACGGAAATTCACCCTGCTTGATCCGGCTGCATAAACGAACTACCGGCTTAAATCCGCATCCCGGCTTTGGTATTGCAATATTTTATCTCGAAAAATCGAGCCTTATGCTTCTTTCTCTTTTTGACGGTCTTCGATAATGTCCGCCAATATTTTGTCCACATCGGGCGTGGGGTAATTACCCGTAAAACAAGCATCGCAGAGGGAAACTTTATCGAAAACTTCGTTTAGCTCCTTCAGGTCGAAGTAAAACAGTTCGTCGGCCCCTATATAACGGCGTATTTCTTCGACGGATTTTTTGTTGGCGATCAACTCCGTTTCGATAGACATATCGATGCCGTAAACACACGGATGTTTAATCGGAGGGGCGGCCGAAACGAAATAAACTTCCTTGGCGCCGGCATTGCGAAGAATTTCCACGATTCTTTTAGAGGTAGTTCCTCTTACGATACTGTCATCGACCACGGCCACTTTTTTATCCCGGATGGCTTTTTTGATGGGATTGAGTTTTTTGTGTACAATTTCTTCCCGTTCGCTTTGTTTGGGTGCAATGAAACTTCGTCCCAAATAATTGCTTTTGACCAAACCTTTATGGTGGGGAACACCAAGCGCTTCGGCCAATCCCGAGGCGGCAAAATATCCCGATGACGGCACATCGATAACGACGTCGGGCTTGACCCCCTTGGCTAGGAATTGCTTGGCTATTTTTTGTCCGAGCCGAACCCTTTTGCCCGCCACATTGCTTCCGTAAAAAATACTGTCTTCGCGAGCGAAATAAATATACTCGAACACACAAAAATGCTGTTTTTTCCGGTAACCGGTAGCGGTGTGAACCTGTTGCTTATTATCGATAAAAATAATTTCGCCGGGTTGCAGGTCACGGATAACCTTATAGCCCAAGTGATCGAACGTAATGTTTTCGGAAGCCAAGCCGTAAAGCGTTCCGTTTTCGGTTTCTTTTTTACCCAAAATCAAAGGGCGGATACCGTAAGGATCCATAAAAGCCAGTAATCCGTGATTGGCAATAATACCGATAACGGCATAGGCCCCTTCCACTTTTTGCTGGGTGACCCGGACGGCATCAAAAATGTCATCGACGCTCAGACGTTTAAGGTCTTTGTTTTTTAATTCGGAGGCAAATGTATAAAGGATAATTTCCAAGTCGTTGGTTGACGTGGGCAGGACGTGGTAATCTTCATACAAAACTCGGTTCATTTCCTTGAAGTTGGTTACGTTGCCGTTATGGACCATAGCTATTCCGTAAGGAAAGTTGGTGGCTATGGGTTGTGCGTTTGTCACGGTATCGCTCCCGTGGGTAGTATATCGCACGTGTCCGATGCCGATATGGCCTTTGAGCCGGTCGTAGTGTTTTCGGTTAAACACTTCACCGACCAAACCTTTGCCTTTCTTGATATGGAACATCCGGTCGAAAGTGATAATTCCGGCACTGTCCTGTCCGCGGTGTTGCAGGGTAAGCAATCCGTAAATCAAATCGCCCGTTACTTTCCGGTTACCTGTTATGCCTATTATTCCGCACATGGTTTCAGAGGGTTAGAGGTTAACATTTTTTTCTTTTGGTTTGGCGCGAAAATTATTGTTCAATGGTTTTGTATTTTTTTTAATCAGTTCCGAGAGTATCCGGGGGTAAAAGCGGTGTTCCGTTGCCAATCCGCGTTTTTCCACTTCTTTTAGGGAACGTACTCCCGATAAGTTTACTTCTTTTTGGGCTATTATTT
>JAMONI010000241.1 GCA_027065935.1 Flavobacteriales bacterium
GTAAGGCGACACGATTTCTTCGATCGTCTCATCCATGCTTTTTACCGATTCGGTCACATAAGTCAACATTCCGGCTTTTTTCATATCGAAAGCAGAAAACCACCGCCAAGGCTGCCAGCTCATTTGTTGGAAAACCGCCATGCCCGTTTTCCGGATAATCGCCGGAGCAATCACATAAGGACCGATACCGATTCGCAGTTCGGACAATTTGAATGCGGCATCTTCAGTAGCTACCGCTAAATCGGCTGCGGCCACAAGCCCGTTTCCACCGCCCACGGTCTTACCTTGCACACGTGCAATAACGGGCTTGGGTGCGGATATCATAGCCGAAATCACACGGGCGAATCCCATGAAAAAAGCTTTGGCTTCTTTAAAATCCCGCAATGATATCAGCTCGTCGAACGAAGCACCGGCACAAAAAGTACTTCCTTCGCTGGCCAAAACGATGGCTTTGATATCCGGGTTTTCGCCTGAGGCTTTGACGTGCATTTCCAAGTCGGTGAGCACATCCGACGGTAAAGCGTTTACGGGCGGATGAGAAAAAATTACTGTTGCGGTGTGGCCTTGCAAAAGCGTTTGAACACTCATGAATGATTCGGTTTTGTTCTATCAAATATAGTCAAAAAATTTCGCTTCCGTGAAAAAGGATTAATTTTGAAAAAAAATCATATGCTTCCCCGAGTACGTGCCGCCACCCGGAAAGATATTCCCGAAATTTTGCGCTTGAACGCTTTGCTTTCGGACTTTCATGTCCGTATAGACCCGTATTATAAATCAGGCGAAGAAACCTCCGGAGGTTTTAAGCTTGTATTGGAAAATCTGTTCGACGACGAAAAGACCAACATTTTGGTAGCCGACAAAGGAAACGGATTGGCGGGCTATTTCATCGGAATGATTCAACCGCCCAAACCCTTTCTCCGGCCCGAAAAAACGGGACGCATTTCGGATGCATTTGTCGAGCAAGCATTCCGGGGGCGAGGGCTGGGTGAAAAAATGTTCGACCGGTTGGTCGAATGGTTTAAAGAAAACGGTATCCGCCACATCGAATTATCGGTGGACGCTCGAAATCCGGAAGGCATAGGCGCATGGCGAAAGTACGGTTTTAAGGATTTTATGATAAAAATGCGCTTGGATTTGTGAAAACGAAAAAGTTGATACAGTTTTAAATCATATCATAATATGCTCACTTGGAAAGACATTCTCCGTTACGTTACCAAAGGTAACCCGCAACCCGGCCGGCGTGTGGAAAAAACCGACGAAGAGTGGCGCCGGTTACTTACGCCCGAACAATATTACATAACACGTCAAAAAGGCACCGAACCGCCGGGCACGGGAGCCTATTGCACGCTTTACGAACCCGGTGTTTACGTCTGTGTTTGTTGCGGCGAACCTTTGTTCGATTCGAGCATCAAATTCGAGTCGGGTACGGGATGGCCGAGCTTTACTCAACCCATAAGGAAAAACGCCGTAAAATATCTCAAAGACGATTCACACGGAATGGTTCGTGTCGAAATCCAATGCAACGTATGCGACGCCCATTTGGGACACGTTTTTCCCGACGGGCCTCCGCCGGGCGGCCTGCGTTATTGCGTTAATTCGGAAGCCATACGCCTGCTGGAAAAAGAATAATCCTTCCGTTAGTTCTTCAATAAAACCTGAAATCACTCGTCTTTATTAAGAAAAACCTGGCGAGGCTACCATTTATTTTCCTTCCGGTTGCATCAATTTTGCAAACACATGTCATCCGTTTACAAATCCTTCACGGTTTCGAATAATAAAAAGTTAAACTTTATTTCTTCTGTCGCGAACGTATAAATTTTTCGAAGAGAATTGTATATCTTTAGTTTTTACAAAAAATCGATTATGAAAAAAATACTGCTTTATTATTTTACGTTTCAAACGATGTTTTTCGTTATTGGACAAACCAAATCCGATTCCCTTTCTTCTTTGATGAAGGATATTACATTCCGGAATATAGGCCCCGCCTTTATGTCGGGAAGAATTG
>JAMONI010000242.1 GCA_027065935.1 Flavobacteriales bacterium
CAAAATCTACTTGGATGCTTATAAGCAGGTGGCCACTTCGGGTGGAATGCGCTATCCCGATGCCAAGCGGGATTTGTTGAACAGCTTCGAAAAAGGAACACTCATCTTGAACTTTATCGGACACGGCAATGAATACAGTTGGACCCACGAACGTATATTAAACATACCCGAAATCAAACTTTTACGTAACAAAAACAAGCTTCCCTTCGTGTCCACCATCACTTGCGAATTCGGCCGGTTTGACAATCCTCTGCTGTATTCCGGAGCCGAATTGTTTGTTCTAAATCCCGAAGGCGGTAGCATCCAAATGATATCCACCACCCGGGAAGTAAGCGCCGCAGCAGCCATACAAATCAATAAAAGACTCTACGATTACTTGCTCGGTACCGAAGGAACAAGCTTTTCGCGCTTTAGAACACCCGGCGAAGCCCTGTTGCTCAGCAAACAAACCCCGAGCAGTATCAACAAAAAAATCGCCTTGCTCGGAGACCCCGCCATGCCCTTGCATTTCGCCCGCCCCAACATCGTCATCACGGATCTTACCGGTAGCGATAACGATACCGTTAAGGCTTTGCAACATATCCGGATCGAAGGCGAAGTGCAAGACCTTTCGGGCAATCTGCTAAACGATTATAACGGAAAATTGTTTCCCGTGGTATTCGATAAAGATGTCCGGGTACAAACCCTGAACAACGATAACGTCCCCGGGCAGGATGTCACGTTTAAAAAACTGGGCAACGTCGTCTTTAGAGGCTCCACCCGGATTCAAAACGGAAGATTTTCCTTCGAATTCGTCGTGCCGAAAGACTTAAAACCCAATTACGATTACGGAAGGATTAACTTTTATTCCAAACAAGGACAATTACTCAAGCAAGGTATCGACACTACCTTCATCTTCGGCGGTATCGACACCGGTGCCCCGCAGGATAATACACCCCCGCAAATCAAACTCTATCTGAACGATTATAATTTCGCCGACGGCGGTATTACCGACCCCAACCCGTTTTTATTGGTCGATTTGTATGACGAAAACGGTATCAACACCGTGGGCGGAGTAGGGCATGATATTGTGGCCGTTTTGGACGATTCGGCCGAAAAAACTTTTATACTCAACGACTATTACGTAGCCGACGAAAATACCTACAAAAGCGGCAAAATAAAATTCAAACTCTACGGTTTGGAACCGGGCGAACATCAAATAAAACTTAAAGCTTGGGATACGCATAACAACTCCTCCGAAGCCGAAATACGCTTTCGCGTGGTGGAAAAACAAAATCTGGAAATCAACAGGGTACTCAACTATCCGAACCCCTTTATCGACTACACCGAATTTTGGTTCTCTCACAATCGACCCTATGAAACTTTGGAGGTACAAGTGCAGGTGTTTAGCATT
The DNA here is from genome assembly GCA_027065935.1 of Flavobacteriales bacterium. Taxonomy (GTDB): domain Bacteria; phylum Bacteroidota; class Bacteroidia; order Flavobacteriales; family Flavobacteriaceae; genus JAADED01. The sequence continues at coordinate 1,394 of JAMONI010000242.1, forward strand.
TCCGGAAAACTGGTTTGGAGCCATTACGGCCAAATACAAACCCAAGGCAATACAAGCCGCGACATCCGGTGGAACGGATTGGATAATTTCGGAAGAAAAATAGGTAAAGGGGTGTATTTTTACAAAATAAGCCTCAGAACTAGCGACGGTAAAACGGCGGAAAAATGGGAAAAACTTGTAAAACTTTAATAAAATCATATATTTGTAATTCGATTCGTTATTTTTTAAATAAAATGTTTAAGATGAAAAACACTTTTTTCGTAGCAGGCTTTATGCTGATATTGTTGGTAAAGCCGGTTTATGCACAGACCAATGATACACGAGTGATCACCACGGCGGTTCCGTTTTTGCTCATTTCCCCCGACGCCCGGGCGGCGGGCTGGGGCGATCAAGGCGTAGCCTCCACCCCCGATGCATACGCCCAATTCTGGAACGCCTCCAAATACGCATTCTCCGGCGAAACCTTCGGAATCGGAGTGAGTTATACGCCTTACTTGAGTAAATTGGTCAACGATATAAATTTGCTTTACCTGACCCATTTCGCTAAAATCAACGAACGAAGCGCTTATTCGGTAAGTATGCGCTATTTCGGATTGGGCGAAATCAACCTC
>JAMONI010000243.1 GCA_027065935.1 Flavobacteriales bacterium
CAAAATTTCACGCTCCTTTTGAAGCAGCGTTTCCATGTTGCTTCTTACCGTTTCCATAGCGGTTCTTGCATCGGAAACTTTTTTGACGGGCGATACGGGTGATTGTTTCAGATAATCACCGTAATCGTGAAGCGGAACGCCGTTCAGCGCAAGGATTCTTTCGGCAATTTCGTCGATTTTTTCGGCCGCATCGTCATACCATGATTCGAATTTTTCATGTAATTCAAAGAATTTTTCGCCTTTGATGTTCCAATGAAACCCGCGCAGGTTTTGATAATAAATTTGAAACCCGGACAATAGCCCGTTCAGTAAATCGAGCATTTTTTCGTAATCTTGTGAGTTTTTGTAAACTTGCATAGCTGTTTGATTTTAAATTTTCATTGCAAATATCAATAATGTTTCGATAGAACATAAGAAAATCTTATTATGATTGATTATGGATTTATAAGGTAGTTTTATGGTTAAATAAAAAATTATGCGAAAATCTTATGGTTTGCATTATACGGTGCTGATATTGATGCTGATATTGATTTCGGGATTAAACCTGCGCATCGGGTCGGTTTGGATACCGTGGGATATGTTCCTGCGGATTTTGTCGGGAGATGAGGTTTCCGCTTCATTACACGCCATCGTTTGGCAGTACCGTTTTCCCAAACTCATCGTCGCTTTTGCGGCGGGTAGCGGATTGGGACTTGCCGGATTGCTCATGCAAACCATGTTTCGCAATCCTATAGTAGGGCCTTACGTGTTGGGTTTAAGTAGCGGTTCGGGATTAGCTGTGGCATTGGTTATTATGCTCGGGCTTAGCGTTTTGCCCGGCTTGCAGTCGGTGTACGGGATAAGTATGGCGGCGGTGGCGGGCAGTGTGGCGGTATTGTCGTTCAATTTGTTTTTATTCCGTTTTTTACGCCGTACGGAGGTCTTGCTGATTGCAGGATTGATGATTGGAGCCTTTTCCGGTGCCATATTAAGCATCTTGTCCGTTTACGTTCCGGCCGAGAAGTTACAGCGTTATTTCTTTTGGACCATGGGAAATTTAAGTGTGGCACAGCCGGTTTTTTTGTGGATTTTGGGCTTAGGTATTCCGCTTTTTTTTCTTTTGACCGCCGGTCGTATAAAATATCTCAACTTGTTGCTTCTTGGAGATGACTATGTCAGGTCGGCGGGGGTTGATTTAAACCGGTTGCATTTATTTATCATTCTGATTTCGGGGATTATAACGGGTTTAATTACGGCGGTTACCGGTCCTTTGGCCTTTGTCGGCTTGATTATTCCGCATATTACAAGAATGGTTTTTAAAACTCAATTGCTTCAATATCTGATTCCGGGTGTTTTTTTGATAGGGGGCATCTTTATGGTGGCAACCGATTTAGCGGCGCAATTGCCCGGTCATACGGGCATCTTACCCGTAAACAGTATCACCGCGTTGATAGGTGCGCCCTTGGTGGTGCATTTGTTAATTCGTAATCTCAAGCAATAAAAAATCCCGCCGGAGCGGGATACGTGTTTTTTCATAAAAGCAAGCTCATTACAAATGTTTCAAAACCGCTTCGTAATCGGGTTCGTCCACAATTTCGGGTACCTGTTGGGTGTAAACCACCGTTCCGTCTTCATCAATAATCACAACCGCTCTCGAGTAAAGTTCGGCCAAAGGCCCGTCAATAATCTCAACGCCGTAGTCTTTTCCGAAACCGCCGCTACATTTGAATCCGGACAGGTTAATCACGTTTTCGATACCTTCGCTCGTGCAAAAGCGTGCGTGAGCAAAAGGTAAGTCTTTGGATACGGCCAAGACTTTTACACCGTCCATACGCGCGGCCAATTCATTGAACTTCCGGACCGATGCCGCACAAGTAGGTGTGTCCAAGCTCGGAAAAATGTTCAATACCAACTTGTTGCCTTTAAAATCGGCCAAACTCTTTTCCGACAAGTCGGTGGCGGTGAGTTTGAAGCCGGGCGCTTTCGACCCGGTTTTAGGTAATTCGCCTATCG
>JAMONI010000244.1 GCA_027065935.1 Flavobacteriales bacterium
TTCGGATTTAAACCTTATTCCACAAGCGGTTACCTGATCAAAAAAGAATTTACCGGCGAAAGAGTGGCCAAAACCGGCGAAGGCGGGCTGAATCGCGTATTCGTATCGGCCGGGTTCAATATTTTTAAAGGTTTCAACTTGGGGGTTGCTTACAATTACTATTTCGGTAATAAAATCGCTCGTTTTGTCCATCATAAGGACGATGTATTCGCCATCACACGACAAGTGGATAATGCCGTTTATCGCGGATCGGGATGGCATTTTTCGGCGGATTACACCCGTGACTTGCAAAACAATCTTTTCCTGCAGGGCGGCATCTTATATACCCTGCCCGCCGAACTTTCGTCCGAAAACACGACCACGCTGGAAATCAGCGACAGCTCGTTCGGTACCGAACGAATTGTTCAAAGCATTACTTTAAGAAACGATACCACATACCAAAGCATTCCCTCCACGTGGAGCATCGGAGTGGGAATAGGCAAAAAGAAACACTGGTTTGCCGGTATCGAATGGCAAGCCGAGCAATGGGGCGCTTACCGGAACGATTTTTTCACCACTCCGCAGGTATCATATCGCAATGCATCCGTCATTAAATTCGGCGGATTTTGGATTCCCGACCAACGCCCGCATGTCAAATATTACAAAAGAATTACCTATTCAGCCGGGTTCTACCACAAAAACGGCGACCTGTTGATTGACAATCAGCCCGTTAACGAGTTTGGCATAAGCTTTGGATTAAGTTTGCCGATGAATTACTATTTTTCCAACGTCAACTTGGGATTTGAATACGTAAAACGCGGTGATGTGTTGCCCGGTATGACCGAGGAAAATATTATCAAATTTAAAATCGGCTTGTCATTTAAAGACAAATGGTTTATCAAACGAAAAATTTATTAGAAAAACGAAAAATATAGCGTATGAAACGAATAGGAGTATTACTTTTGGGATTATTCATCTGGTGGAACGGTTTGGCACAAGAAACCGCCACCCCCGACAACGGTCAGTGCAAAACCCTTTTGAGCATTGCGCACGAATTTGTCAAAGCCAAAAACTACGAAGAAGCTTATCCCAATTGGCAAAAACTTCATGAGAATTGCCCCGGCTATCATAAAGCCATATACATTGACGGCGTTAAAATTTATCAATGGATGATAAAAAACGAAAAAGACAGCGCCAAGAAAAAAGAACTTGCCGAAAAAATGGTGAAACTCTACGACGAGCGAATAAAGCATTTTCCCGAAGATGCACCCAAAGCTTTACACAACAAAGGCGTGATGATGACCATTTATAAAGTGGGCACGCCCGAAGAATTATACGAAACGCTCAATAAGGTGTTTACTTCACATCCCGAAGAATTTACTCATCCCAAAGCCTTTTTGGGCTTGTTTAAAGCATTGGTATCCCGGTATAAAAAAGGAGAAATCACACTTGAAGAACTGTTTGAAAAATACGACGAACTCACCGACCTTCTCGACCAAACCATCGAGAAGCAAACCAAAAAAATGGAAGAATTGCAGGCCAAAAAAGAAGCCGGAACCATTACATCGAAAGAAGAGCGCAAACTGAAGGTTTATACCAAAAACATACCTGCTATGGACAAGGTGTATGCCTTAATGGATAAGGAATTGGGCGAGTTGGGCACTTGCGAGACCTTGGTTCCGTTCTATTCCAAAAATTTCGAAGCCAATAAAAACGACGCCGTTTGGCTTAAGCGTGCGGCCAAGCGTTTGGCATCCAAAGACTGCACCAAAGGCAATTTGTTTAAAAACATCGTGGAAGCACTTCACAATATTGAACCTTCGGCCACGTCGGCACAATTTTTGGCCATTCGTTACAGAAAAGCCGGTAACCTGAGCAAAGCTGTTTCCTACTATCAAGAAGCTTTGCATTTGGAAACCGATGCTTACAAAAAAGCCGGTATTTTATACAGCATGGCCGTTATAGCCAAAAAGCAAGGCAATAAATCCAAAGCGAGAAGCTTGGCTTTGGAAGCCTTGAAATACAAACCTTCGATGGGGGCCGCTTACCTGCTGATCGCGGGATTATACGCTTCAAGCGCCAACGAATGCGGTAATACTACGTTTGAAAAAACGGCCGTATATTGGAAAGCAGCCGAAATGGCCAGAAAAGCGGCATCCGTGGATCCTACCGTTAAATCCAAAGCCCTGAAAGCCGCCGCTGCATACGAAAAACGAGCGCCGTCCAAAAAAGAAATCTTCCTGGAAGGCATGGCCGGAAAAACCGTTTCGTTCAACAAATGTTGGATCGGCGGTAGCGTCAGAGTTCCATCCAATTAATAAGGTGAAACGAACCGATTTCTTACAAATCGTCAAAACGATAACCGTCTCTTTGGGGGCGGTTATTGTGCTTTATTCTTGCAGCGGCAATTCCGGACAAGCCAAAGAACTCTTTGCCGTAAACAAACAACCCGTTCCTTCGGGTCAAACCTACGATTTCGAGGCATTTTATACCCTCAAAGGCCAAATCGCCATGCAAATGAAAGCCGAAAGCATGGAAGATTACACCGACCGGGATTTTCCCCGACAAATTTTTCCCGACGGCCTTTTTATGGAAGTCATCAATAATCAAACCCGGGAAAAAACCCTTATCGAAGCCGACAAAGCCGTCGTATATAAAAAAACCGGATTGGTGGAACTCATCGGAAATGTCAGCATCACAGGAAGCGACGGAAGCCGGCTAAAAACCCCGCAACTTTACTGGGACCGGATACACGAACATATCTTTACCGACCAAGCCATCGAATTCCGGAGAAAAGACGAGTTTATTCAGGGAACCGGATTCGACTCCAACATGAGTTTTACTACGGCTCGCGTAAATAACGTAACCGGAATCATCCGAATAAAAACAAAAAAATGAACCTCATTTGGATTACCATATTGTTTCTCATCGTAATGTCCGCTTTCTTTTCCGGAATGGAAATCGCTTATGTGACTTCCAACAAGCTCAAATTGGAACTTGACAAAAAGCGGAATAACTTTACGGCCAAACTCTTGCGTAAAATAACCGAAAGCCCCGGAGATTTTATCACCACCATGTTGGTGGGAAACAATATCGCTTTGGTACTCTACGGAATTTATTCGGCCAAAATCATCACCGGGTATTTACTCGAATTCCACCCCGGCATTTCTCCTTGGATGAGCTTGGCCGTTCAGAGTTTGCTTTCGGGAATCGTAATCCTGCTGTTGGCCGAATTTATTCCCAAAATCATTTTCCAATTGTATGCCAATACATCGCTGCGTGTTTTCGCTCTGCCCATTTATATCGTCTATATGATTTTCAGACCCGTTTCGTGGGTGGTGATGAAGATATCCAACGCCTTGATCAACATGTTCTTTAAAGGAAAAGCAGGCCTGTCGCAAATTTCCCTCACCAAAACAGAACTTCATAAATACCTGAGCCGGCAAATTCACAACAGCAACGTCAACGAGGAAGATACCGAATCGGAGATACAAATCTTTTCCAATGCGCTGAAATTTGCCGATGTAAAAGCCCGGGAAATTATGGTGCCGCGCACTTCCATCGTAGGTATCGACATTGACGAATCACCCGAAAGCCTCAAAAAAGTGTTTTTGGAATCGGGGCATTCCAAAATCATCGCTTATGACGGTAGCATTGACCAAATCAAAGGCTATTTTCACTTTTTCGACCTGTTTAAAAAACCAAAAAAACTTAAGCAAATCCTACGGAAAGTCATTATGGTACCCGAGACCATGCCCATCGACGAATTGCTTAAAAAAATGACGGCTTCCAAAAAAAGTATTGCCGTAGTTTTCGGCGAATACGGAGGAACGGCGGGGATTATTACGCTGGAAGATATCATGGAAAAAATTTTCGGTGAAATCGAAGACGAACACGATAAGGACGAACCGCTCAACAAAAAACTCGACGAAAACACGTATCTGTTTTCCGCCATGACGGATATTGATTTTATCAACAATAAATTTCACTTGCAATTACCCGAAAATAAAGATTTTGAAACCTTAGGCGGTTATGTTTTGGAACTTTTCGGCAGGATTCCCGAACCGAGCGAAAAAACGCAAGACGATGAATTCGAATATGTCGTTACCCGGGCGTCGGACAAACAAATCGAAGAAATTAAAGTGATTAGGAAAAACCGTGCGGACTAAAAGCATCCTTTGACTTTCTTACCCTTTTCTTGCAAAGGCGGAACGTCTTTCAATAAAACTTTTAAACATTCGGGTTTCAGGCAAAACCAGGGTTTACCCCGGGCATACATATCGTATTGCTTGCCGAATTTTCTTCGCACTTCGGGTTCTTCCACCAGGTAAATCATCCACAACATGATGAGCATTTCCAGTGGTGCAATGATAAAACTAAAGGTCGGCGAGCCGGTGATTAAGGCGATGGAGAGAGGAAAAAATAACAATCCCAAATGCATCGGATGGCGCATATACCGGTATGGGCCTTCACTGACCAAAACGTTGGTTTCCAATGCGGGCACTTCGCCTTTTCTTCCGTAGCGCGCCAACGTACGGCCCGTATTCCTGCTGATGCGTATAACCAAACGCAATAACAAAATACCCGTTACGAGACTTATTGCATGATATGGTAATGAAAAGAAAATTTGTCTGAAAAATTTCAAGTCGAAATAAATACCTGCCGCAGCTCCGCCCCAAAGCATGAACACCCAGACATAAAAACGGTATTTGGCTTTCAAGACTTTACTTTTATGTTCAAATTTAATAAAATTTTACAAAAAAAGACCGCCTCATTGTATTGAAGCGGTCTTTTGATGCCGTTGGGCAAGCGGATTTATTTCTTTTCTTCGTATCCTTCGGGGTACCAAATACCCAAAATATTGGTTTCGGGATTTTTCAGGTATTTTTTTCCGATTTCCTTGATGTCTTCCACGCTAAGCGATTCGACCGTTTGTTTGAATTTTTTGAAACGGTGCGGGTCGGCATCGAGGTAATCGATATCGCTGAGGTAATCGATCCAGAACTCGTTGGTTTTTATTTCTTCGTCGAACCGGACGATCAGGCTTTTTTTGATTTTATCCAAATCTTCTTGGGTGGGGCCTTCATCGATAAGCTTGTTCATTTCGGCAATAGCCTGATGGTATAATTTTCTGGCATTATCCGGTCCGCAAGGGAAAAATATGGAGAATCCGAATTCGGGTCGAGGTAGTTTATGCATGTC
>JAMONI010000245.1 GCA_027065935.1 Flavobacteriales bacterium
GGGCGCGTACCGTGTAAACTCCGCTTTCGGCTTCTCTCAATTTATCGATGAGGATATTGCTCAAGATTTCACTGAACACTCTAAACTTCAAGCGTTCTTCACCCGAATAATCGGCCGGTCCGCTCAAGGAAACCAGGACCATACTTTTGGGGTCTTTACCGGCGTGGTAGATAAATTCGTGCTTGCCTTTCAAAGTGTAGTCTTTGAGTTTTCTGTAATTTCCTTTTCGGGCCGAAGCGGGCAAGCCTCCGATGTAGGTTCGGATAAGTTCTTCCATTTGATTTTCGTCGAAGTTTCCTACGATGTAGTAGTGATAATCCGTTGCTCCGTCATAAAATTCGCGGAATTTGGCATAAGCCAGGTCGTAGTCTTGCTTTTCCAATTTGTCGGGGGTGGGGAAAATACCCGGATATCTCGGGTTGTTTTGGTTGACAAAATCATAATATGCCATGAAGAACTTCATTTGCGGATTGTTGATTCGTGCGCCGTAAAAAGATCCGGTTCTCTTTTTCCACGACTCGAAAGCTTCTTTGTTTTTATTCAAAGCCGTGTAGTATAAGTAATTTAACTGTAAAGCCGTTTCCAAGTCTTCACTTAGGGTGTTGCCGTTGACCATAGCGGTTAATTCGTTAATGCTTAGGTTGATTTTTGCTTTTTTTCCGGATAAGACTTTACGCAATTCGGATTTTTTCAGGCCGTTTACTCCGGCTTCGGTCAAACCTTCAAAGGCAAAGACGGTCTTTTTCAAAGTTTCGTCATCCAGCAGGGATTCCCCGCCGAATTTGAATGCCATAAACAGTACTTGGTCTTTTTTGAAGTCGGTTTTTTTGGTCGTTACTTTGGCGCCGTTCGACAAATAATAAGTGGTTGTTCCCAAAACGTCATCGGATTCGGTTTTGACGATTTTTCCGGGAACGGGTTTTTCTTTCATCAAGGTCAGGATGTTCGTTTCCTCTTTGTTATTTTCCACTTTTGAAGCATCGACTTTGTTGAGCACTTTACGGATGTCTTCTTCGGTGAGGGATTTTACTTTTTCATCTTTTTTTCCGGTTACAACGATAACCCGGTTATCGTCGTGGATGAATTTTTTGGCGAAGGCATTTACTTCCGTTAGTTTTATTTGGGGCATAAAAAACCGGTACATTTCATATTCCCATTCTACGGACGGAATAGGTTCGCCTTCGAGGAAGTTGTTAATGAATTTCCACACCAGCTTATCGGAGTCGGTTGTGTTGCGGTTGTGGTATTTTTCTTCCACTTTTTGCATTAGTTCTTTTTTGGCGCGATTCAGTTCGCTTTCGGAAAATCCGAATTCTTTTACTTTTTTGGCTTCGGTGAGGAGGGTTTCCAAGGCTACGGTTCGTTTGCCGGCGTCGGTGATGGCGGTCAGGGTAAATGATTTTTTGGGTCTAACCCAAGCGCCGTGGTATGCAAAGGCATAGGAGAAAGGCGGGTCGGCTTGTTCTTTAAGGTCTTCCAAGCGGTTTTCGAACATTTTGATAAACAGTTGTTTTTTGATGTTATCCACGTATTCGGGTACCGTTTGGGGTGGTTTGTAAGGTGTACGGTCTTTAAAAAAGACGGTGACCCTGTTCATTGAAGCTTCGGGGTCGTCGGCAACGGCTATCAGCGTTTCTTTGTGTCCGGGCAAGTCGAATTCGGGTCGCGGGCGGGGATTTTCGGGTTTGGGAATGTCGGCAAACATTTCCTTGATTTTGGCTTCCACCCGGTCGGGGTCGATATCGCCCACTATGACCAAAGCTTGCAGGTCGGGCCGGTACCAGTCTTTATGGAAGCGTTTGAGTGCTTCGTGGGGGAAGTTTTCCAGGATTTCTTTTTTTCCGATGGGCAATCTTTCGGCGTAGCGCGAGCCTTTTAAGGCTACGGGCAACCATTTGTTGAGCATTCTTTTTTCGGCGTTTAATCCCAAGCGGTATTCTTCGAGCACCACGCCTCTTTCCTTTTCGATTTCAATGGAATCCAAGGTGGCAAAGTAGGACCAATCGTGGAGGACGAGCAGGCCTTTGTCCAGATTTTCGGGATTATCGAGCGGAATGGGGAGCATATACACGGTTTCGTCAAAAGAGGTGAAAGCGTTGAGATCGGCTCCGAATCGCACGCCCATACGCTGAAGGAAGTGAACCAGTTCGTTTTTTTCAAAGTTGCGGGTGCCGTTAAAGTTCATATGTTCCATAAAATGCGCCAATCCCAATTGATCGTCGTCTTCCAGCACCGAACCCGCATTTAAGGCCAAATACATTTCCACCTTGTTTTCGGGTTTCTTGTTTTGCAAGATGTAATAAGTCATGCCGTTAGACAACCGACCGATTTTAACTTTTTCATCCACCGGAATATAGTCTTTGTCCGGTTTGGCAACAATGGTTTCCGTTTGTTCTTCCACACGGTTGGCTTCGTTTTTTTTCATCCAAGATTTACATTGAATCAATAAAACGGTCGATGTAAAAAGCAATATTAAGGCTTTTTTCTTCATGATGTTGGGTTTTTATTTTGGTTTATAACATAATGATTTAGTCACGCGAATTATTGTTACACACGGTCGAAAATATTTTGTTTTAATTGCGGTCCGGAAAAGATACGTTGTGCTTCGTTATAAGCGTTTTCGAAAGCGGTCATGTTCAAACGGTGTTCCACCCGATTTTTGTTGAGAAACGAAATCAGTTTTTCCGTCGGCAAATTGCCCACCAATTCGTCCTTAGCCATCGGGCATCCGCCCAATCCTTTGATGGCGGTATCGAAGCGCCGGCAACCCGCTTGCCAAGCGGCCTGCACTTTGTCATACCAGTTATCGGGATGCGTATGAAGATGCGCACCGAATTCCACTTCGGGATAAGCCGGTATCAAATGTCCGAATAACAAGCTTACGGTTTCCGCGGTAGCCGCCCCTACGGTATCGGAGAGCGAAAGGATGCGGACGCCCATCCGGTATAATTTTTCGGTCCATTCGGCCACCAATTCCGGCGACCATGGTTCTCCGTAGGGATTACCGAAGCCCATGGATAAGTAAACGACGGTTTGTTTGTTGTGTTTGTCGGCTATTTCAAGGATTTGCTTCAATACATCCACCGATTCGGCTATGGTTTTGGCGGTATTTCGCATTTGGAAAATTTCGGAAATGGAAAACGGATAGCCTAAATACGAGATTTGTTCAAACCGGACCGCATCGGAAGCACCGCGCACGTTAGCGATGATGGCCAACAAATCCGTTTGGGTTTTGCTCATATCCAACGAGGCGACTACTTCGGCCGTATCGCGCATTTGAGGAATGGCTTTAGGGGAAACGAAACTTCCGAAATCTATGGTATCGAAACCCACTTGCAACAAACTGTTGATATAGCGCACCTTGTCGGCGGTATCAATAAACCGTTTGATACCTTGCATGGCGTCACGAGGACATTCGATAATTTTGACTCGAGCCTTTTTCATTTGCAACGATAAAGATAGTCAAAACTTCAGTAACCGACAATTCAAGCCGGCGGGCGTTCAATTTGTTAAAAGAACCGATGGTATTATTAACTGCAAAATAGAATGAAGCGAAGTAATCTTATTGGAAAAATATTTTCTTGGTTTCATTCTGCTATTGACTTTATTGCAGAAAACGAAAAAATTCCGCAAATAATCCCTTGCACATTCCAATCCATCGAGGCGGTTACCGAAGGATGGCGTTTCGCCTCGGGGTATATTTCTTTCGCAACGCGATTTTATCAGTTTTTTTCCAAAGAAACCGGACGTAAAATCCGAAGGGTTTCGTTCAATGAACAACGAACAATTTTTTGAGCGATTTAAAAGAGAAGTGTAGTAAAGGCTACATGTTTTTTTTAAAATATCTATAAAAAATTCATTTTATTGCCGCAAATGTTGTTATGCTTGTTTTTATTATATTTGAAAAAACATTTACATTTCGAAAGCGTGAAAAATTTGTTTACATTTTTTTTGTTGCTGTTAAGCTCTGTTTTTAGTTATGCACAATCGGTTGATTTAGAATGTGATTTTCCTAATGCGCCAACTCAGTTGGTTTCAAGTTTATACAGGTCTCCACTTTCAATTTATTCTTGTTCCATGTCGGTTCATTATATCAGACAAAAATTGGAAACAAGTGGCGGTGATTTTTCACAAGAAGTCCCCTATGTTATTAATGTAAAATTTCATATTGTTTCACAATTGGCAAACCAAGTAACGGAGTGTGATGTCTTGGAAAGGGTTCGTTTTATGAATGAAATTTTCAATCCTTTTAAAATATTCTTTAACTATACCGGATTTGACATTTATCAAGCTCCTTTGGAGGATATAAATAATCTGCATATTATAATTGTTCCATACGGAAACAATTTTATCAGCGATTCATTTTCAAATAAAGTAACTATATCTTTGGATGCTTTTACTAACACGCCT
>JAMONI010000246.1 GCA_027065935.1 Flavobacteriales bacterium
TTCTAAATGATGCAAACATTCGCTTCGCTCATAAAACGCCCGCCTGCGGGTGCCCCTCGATTGATTGGAATGCGCATTTGAACTTCATTGCAGACTTTACGTATTAAAACGGATAAAAATAAAGTATGCGTTTGCTTTGCGCACCCTAAGTGGGGTTTGACGGGCAAGCGTTTTCTTTTGTAACTTTGTGAAAATCCAAAAAAATGCTGAAGGTAAAAATTATCAACAAATCCAAACATCCGTTACCTGCTTATGAAACGCCGCAATCCGCCGGAATGGACCTCCGTGCCGATTTGGATGAACCCGTAGTATTAAAGCCCGGAGAACGCAAATTAATTCCCACCGGCCTCTACATGGCGTTGCCCGAAGGATATGAAGCACAAATCCGTCCCAGAAGCGGATTGGCTATAAAACACGGAATTACTTTATTGAATACGCCCGGTACCATCGATGCTGATTACCGCGGTGAAATCAAAATCATCATGATTAATTTATCCGACAAAGCCTTCGTTATCAATGACGGAGAACGTATTGCCCAAATGGTGATTAACAAATTCGAACAAGTAGCATGGGAAACCGTTGACCGGTTGGACGAAACCGAACGCGGGGCGGGGGGATTCGGCAGTACGGGAAAAAAATAAAACATGGTTCGCCCCAAAAAACATTTCGGACAGCATTTTTTGAAGGACAAAAACATCGCCCGTAAGATAGCGCGTTCCTTGAATATTTCAACCTACGACTACCTTATCGAAGTGGGGCCGGGAACGGGATTCCTTACCGATTTTCTTACGGAACTTCCCGTTAAGCTCATTCTGATAGAAAAGGATAAGGAAGCTTATGATTTTTTGTTGAAAAAATATCGCTTTGAAGATATTCTTCTTGTGAATGACGATTTTCTAAAAACGGACTTATCCCGTTTGACCGGAGGAAAACCTTTCGGCATTGTGGGAAATTTTCCTTACAACATTTCCACTCAAATTGTGTTTAAGATATTGGAAAACAGGTTATTAATTCCTGAAGTTACAGGTATGTTCCAGTGGGAGGTAGCCGAAAGAATAGCTTCCGGTCCCGGAAATAAAATTTACGGTATCCTTTCGGTTTTGACACAATTGTTTTATGATGTAAAACTGTTGTTTTCCGTACCGCCGTCCGTTTTTTATCCGCCGCCTCAGGTCAAATCGGCGGTAATTAAATTGGACAGAAAAGCCGATTATCCCGATGTGGATTTCCGGGTAATAAAAAATTTGGTAAAAACAGCCTTCAATCAACGCAGAAAAACTTTGAGAAACAGTTTAAAAAATGCTAACTTGCCACTCGAAAAACCTTGGACGGATTTTTTGTCATTACGTGCCGAACAATTAAGTCCGCAGGATTACTGGGAATTATACAAGTTGGTTAAATAAAATGCAAAGCAACATCGAGGAAATATTAAAGACCTTGAAACAAGCGGTTGAAAGCAAAAACAACCCGCTTATCCTAAGCAGGTTAGACGGGTTGCACCCGGCGGATATTGCCGAAATCATTTCCAAATTAAACAAAGACGAAATCATATACATTATTCGTTTGTTGCCCGGTGAAATTTCGGCCGATGTGATTACCGAACTCGACGAAGATTTACAGGAAGAAATTCTCGAAGCCCTTTCGCCCGAAGAAATAACGGATATCGTCGAAGAATTGCAAACCGACGAAGCGGCGGACCTATTAGCCGAACTGCCACCCGAGCAAAAACAGGAAGTTATCACTTCACTGGAAGATACGGAACACGCCAAAGATATCGTGGATTTGCTTCGTTATGACGATGATACGGCCGGAGGACTAATGGGGAAAGAATTGGTCAAAGTCAATGAAAACTGGAATATTTTACGTGCCGTTAGAGAAATGCGTAAGCAGGCCGAAAGTATGCCGCAAGTTCACACCATATATGTAGTGGATGATGAGGACAAGCTAAAGGGAAGATTATCCCTGAAACGCTTGCTCACCACTTCCACCAAAGCGGCCATCAAAGACGTGTTTAACCCCAATATACATTTTGTAAGGGTCAATGACCATGCTCGCGAAGTCGCCAATTTGATGAAGAAATACAATTTGTTTGTGATACCCGTAGTGGATGAATTGGGACATTTGGTGGGACAAATTACCTTGGACGATGTGATGGAGTTCGTGCAGGAAGAAGCCGAAAAAGATTATCAAATGGCAGTGGGTCTGGCCGACGAGGTGGAACCCGACGATTCCATTAAAAATATGCTCAAAGCCCGCTTGCCTTGGCTGATTGTGGCTTTGTTGGGCGGTTTTCTCAGCGTCATCGTGCTAAACGGTTTTAATGAAGCGCTTAATAAATACGCTACGCTTTTTTTCTTTACACCTTTGATTGCCGCCACGGCCGGAAACGTGGGCGTGCAATCGTCGGCTATTGTGGTGCAAGCTTTGGCCAAAGGAAATATGGAAAGCTCTTTGTGGAAACGCTTGTTCAAGGAAATTTCCTTGAGTTTGATCAACGGATTGGTTTTGTCCGTAATTCTGTTGTTGGTAGGTAAACTGTTGTTAGGCAACGTTTTGCAAGGATTTAACGTGATGATGGCCGTTACGGTGGCGGTTTCATTAATCGTGGTGATTGTCAATGCTTCGCTTGTGGGGACTTTTGTTCCTTTGCTTTTGCATAAATACGGCATTGACCCTGCAGTGGCTACCGGCCCTTTTATCACCACAAGTAACGATATTGTAGGTTTGTTTTTATTTTTCACCATTGCCAAATTAATTCTCGGATTTTAGTATGAAAACCGGCGCAATTGATGCAGACTGGCAAAGAGTGATGGATTTTTTCAAGCGAAATTTCACTTCGGGCGAAGAGCCTTCGTTGGATACCGTGCTTTTTTTGATAGGTGTGCAGGAATTGGGCAAGG
Source organism: Flavobacteriales bacterium (assembly GCA_027065935.1). GTDB lineage: Bacteria > Bacteroidota > Bacteroidia > Flavobacteriales > Flavobacteriaceae > JAADED01. Next base: position 2,901 of record JAMONI010000246.1, read on the forward strand.
GATTTTTGGATTTTAGCCGTGACGATAAGCTCAATCTGATGCATATTGGCGTGTGCAGTATTTTGGAACCTTACGGTTACTACCGCAAAACGGAGGTTGATAAAGACGGATGGCCGCATTACGAGCTCCGTAAAGCCTTGCCACCGATGGATGACAAGGAAACGGAACTATTTTATAAAAAAGCCGTCATCGACTATTTCAAACGTCAAGACTTGATTTAATGATGATGTCCGCCCGGACCGTGTACGTGTCCGTGTGCCAGTTCTTCTTGGGTGGCGTCGCGCACATCCGTAATTTTGACGTTAAAAAGCAAATCTTTTCCGGCCATCGGATGATTTAAATCCACGGTAACCTTATCACCGGTAATTTTGTGAATTTTAACCGGGATTTGATTTCCTTGATTATCTTGAGCATATAACACCATACCTTCTTCGAGATTTTCGATATGAGCCAAGTCGCTCCGGTTGATTTCCTGAAAGGCTTCGGGGTTTACCGGTCCGTAAGCATCTTCGGCTTTTACGAGGATTTCTTTGCTTTCGCCTTTGTCCATTTTGAGGATTTCGTTTTCCAGTCCGGGAATAATGTGTCCCAATCCGGTGATGAATTGAAGCGGTTGATCGGGAGTGCTTTGGTCGATGATTTGCCCCGTTTCGGGGTCCTTGAGCGTGTAAGACAAACTTACTACTTGATTACGTTTAATAGACATAATAGATGATTTAAAAATTATTAAAGTGTAAAATTACGGGAAATTATTGAAAAAACTCTTTTTTTGAAACCTGTTTCATAGAAAAGGACAATGGGAACCTGGATTTCATGAAATTATTCGGTGAAATGCCAAGTAATTTTTAAAAATTCAAGAGAGATAGGATTTTATTTTTCGCGGATTCAAGTCGTAAATGCAACTATATTTTCATCCGTTAATATTCCTGAAGTTGGGAAAAATTCCAAAGAATTTAAAGGCTGATATGAGTGGAAAAATTCCTTGCATTACGGGGGGATGCCTTTTCACTCCCCCGATAACCGCCGGGTTCGCTTTTCCGTTATGTTATGTCTTACCTCACTTCGTTTCTAAAAATCAATAGCATTAATGCCAAATAATAAAAATTGCTTGCCAGATAGGCTTGCATCACCCCCGTAAGACCGCCCGTTTGTATCCAGACATAACTCAAAACGTATAATAAAGTCCAATAGGAAAGCTCGGAAAAAATATATCGATTCACCATCGCCTTAGCCCAAAACCGGTAGGCCAGCAATAAGGAAAACAAACGCACCAAATCGCCGGAAAGTTGCCAAAAATATAAAGGATTCATCGGGTCGTAAGCTTCGGAAAAAATAAATAACGTCACTTGACGGCGGAAAAGGTAGATAAGCAACATCCCCGATAAAACGAAAGGATAAAACTTGGTAATCATCTCCTTGATATGTATCCACCATCCTTCACCGTTGAGTTTGGACAGGCGCGGGAAATAATACATCGAAAAAACGGGCGTGATAAACATGAAATAAAACACCGAAACTTTCCTTACGGCATCCCAATATCCGGCATAAATTTGACCTTCATCCGTAAAATGCGTGATAATTAAATTGCGCAGTGCAATGGTAAACAAAGGTATGGCAATGGCGGTAATTCCGGCCATCCATATAAAAGGTACCAAACGCTTGATGTATTGACGTTTTTGCAAGTCGGTAAATCCGTTTTCTATAGGACCTATAAGCAAAGACTTCAGGTCTTTCCCGAGAAAAATCAAGATGACGCTAAACGAAACTACGGGTGTAATCATCACCGCCAACAACGCACCTAACATCTTCAATTGCCACACCAGTATGAATGTAAGTACCATGCCCGTAAAGTGAACGATGGTGATGATATAGGTTACCTTTTTATATTCCTGAAAACCTTGAAGAACCGAAAGTAAAATCACTTGAACGGCATACACCGGAACTACAAAAGCACTTAAATACACCAGCAAAATATAATCACGCGTTGAAAAAAGAAAATCATTGATGCGCGGGGCAAACAGCAGAATAATCAACATCAATACCAATGAAGAGGCCAGAATCAACCGGTAGGTGGTACCCAGAAAATAATTCAACCTTTTCCCTCTCGACTGATACAGCGCACTGTAACGAATCACTCCTTCATTAATGCCTAAGGTGGAAATCCCTTGCAAAGACTGGACGAAATTGCGCATCTGCTCGGTCAAAGCCGTCCCCACGGGACCTAAATACAAAACGATGATTTTGTTGGTTATATAGGCGAAAATAACTCTAAAAACCACCGAGAATGCATTAAACATACCTACTTTGACCAAAGTGGTATCAATGAAGTCTTTCCATATTTTCCCGACACTAAAAGGCATTAATCGTTTCGATTATATAGTCCGTCTCTTGTTCCGATAAATACGGGTCAACGGGCAGGCTCAAAATTTTCCTACTCAAACGCTCCGAAACCGGAAACGTCCCCTTGACCAAGCCGCGTAAGCCCCCCTGTTTGTGTGGCGGAACGGGATAGTGAACCAGGGTTTGAATTCCCTTCCGCTGCAAATATTCCCGCAGGGCGTCTCTACGTTCGGACAAAACCACAAATTGATGATAAACATGTTCCCCTTCGGGGGAGCAGGGTAATTTTTCGATGGCTTCATTCCGGATATGTTCCCGGTATTTGCGGGCGATATGCATCCTTTTTTTATTCAGTTTGTCCAAATCTTTCAATTTTTCGGATAGAAAAACGGCTTGCAATGTATCGAGCCGGGAATTGATGCCCCGGTAAGCACTGTTATATTTCTCGGTCTGCCCGTAATTGCGTAAAACTTTAATACGCGCAATGAGTTCTTGGTCGTTGGACGTTACGGCGCCACCGTCACCTAAGGCGCCGAGGTTTTTGGTGGGATAAAAACTCCAAGCGGTGGCATCAGTAAGTCCGCCTACCTTTTTCCTGTGGTGCAATGCCCCGTGAGCTTGCGCGGCGTCATCCACGACCAAAAGGCCGTATGCTTCGGCGATTTTGTTGATTTCGGACAAATGCGCACTTCGCCCGTAAAGATGTACGGGAAGAATTACTTTGGTTTTCGGAGTGATTAAGCGTTCCAAACGACTTGCATCAAGGTTCAAATCCGGCCCGGGCTCCGCCAATACGGGGCGCAATCTCGATTTTATCACGGGCAAGATGGTGGCAACGTATGTGTTGGCGGGAACGATGACTTCATCGCCCTCCTTAAGTTTTCCTAATGATTTATAGGCTTCGAATATCAAATACAAAGCATCGAATCCCGAACCCGTACCGGCGGCAAATCGCGATTGGGTGTAGTGAGCCCATTCTTCCTCGAACCGGGTTACGGCTTGCCCCAAGACAAAATATTCTCTCGAGACGAATGTTTCCAACCTCCGTTGAAAAATATCGATATAAGGCGAATTCAACCGGTTTAAGTCCAAAAAAGCAATCATACATCTTCTTCGTTCAGTGACTTAACGTCAAAGTACCACAAAAATTGTGCAAAAATTTCGGCACCGAACGAATATTTCCAATAAGCCAATTTTTCGTCGATTTGTCCCTCGTTTTCGGCGGTTCCCATACTGATGATCCGGGTGGAAGGATGAAATTTTCGGATAATTTCCCAAACGAGCTTATCCACCGCACTTCTGTCTTTTGTGTCGGGCAAGGTCGAAACATATTGAAAATGAGCGGTGTCGCGATGCAAATAAAGCACACTACCGGCTACCATCTCATCCTGGTCATAAGCACCGAACAGTTTGATGTTGCCGGGAAATCGTGATTTGAGCAGTAGTATTTCTTCAAGCGAGTGTACCGGGCGGGCTTGATGACGCCGGAGTAAATTGTGTTGTAAGATTTGCCAAAACCTTTCCCATTGATCCGTTTCTCTTACAATGAACCGGTTCGCTTTGCCGATGTTTTGCCGGCGGTCCATATTGGTGAGTTTGTTAAGCGGTTTGCGAGTGTCGATAATCCAATGCCAAAAGCGATGATGCACTCGGCCGAAAGCGGAAAAAGCCAAGCGGTTGCGCTCGGACAAATAAGCGGACAAGAACAAGGGAATCTCTTTTAAATAGAAATCTTCAATACCGTTGTGCTTCAAAAAAACAAGTAGCGATTTCCAAACGTTCAATATCTGGCGTGGCGGAAGATTTTTTACGTTGACCCATCCGCCGTAGGTTAATCCGTTGTGGCTGTAGAGCCGGTTATTTATCCGGTGGGCGGGCAAAAGGCCTATGAGTTTGTTCCCGTTAAACATGAAGACGGAATGGTCGTCAAACCTGCCGGAATGATAATCCATATAATGGCGGTAATGCAAAAAAGTGCCGTTGAACGAACGTGCTACGAACGCGTCCCAAATTTCTTTGTCGTCAGGACGGTAAATTTTAAATTTCAAGTTCATAACAAAGGTTTTACTTTCCTTACGGGATAATTTCTCCGGCTTCCCGCAACGCGGATGCTGAGCGTGTCGTTTGCAATGCCGATAATTTTACCCCTTACGGTTAAGTTGTCTATCACAATTCCTTTTTTTAATCCTTTGCGGTGCCAAAGATACAAGTAACGGCTCATAATTTCATTTTCGTCGAAGCGTAAATAGAGGTCTTGAAATTTTTTGACGACGGTTACAATAAGTTCTTCAGGAACATACGAATTACCCGTTTCAAGCTTCACCGAAGTGGCACCGAGCAATGCGGGAAAACCGGTTTGATTCACATTTAAACCGATTCCTACGACGACGTTCCGGATTTTTTGCCCCTTGAGCTGGGTGTCAATCAAGATACCGGCAATTTTTTTTCCTTTTACCAAAATGTCGTTGGGATATTTGATGAGCGCTTCCAAACCGGTTTTTTCGTGCAGTACTTCGGCTACGGCCACGGCAGCCGTTTGATACAAAACATAAGCTTGCGGTGCATCTATGCCGGGATATATTACAAAAGAAAACAAAGCGTTTTGTCCGGACTCGGAATGCCAAGTGCGAGATAACCGGCCTTTGCCCCGGCTTTGAAAATCCGAAGAAATAACGGCGAATTCCGGAACCTTAACCCCGTCCTTCAGTAGTTTTCTCATCACCTCTTGCGTGGACGAAACGGTATGGAATTTGCAAATAAAAAAATCCGAATGTATTGCCGAACGTTTCATACAGGAACTGATGACGAATGAAAAATTTAATGTAACTTTGTCAATGTAAAGATAAAAATAAAAAAAGAGATAAATTGCCCGTGAAAAACAACCGGATCGAAGAAATTGTCAACGGAATTTCGGACAAAAAAGGAAACGCCATAAAAATCATTAACTTAAAAAAGTTCGACAACGTTATAGCGGACTATTTTATCATTACCGACGCTACTTCCAATACCCAAGTAAAAGCCATCTCGGATAACGTGCAAAAACGCTTGCGCAACAAAACGGGCGAAAGACCATTCGGTGTGGAAGGCGAAGAAAATGCCGAATGGATTTTATTGGACTACGGCGATATTATCGTTCATATTTTTCAACAACCCGTAAGGGAATATTACGACTTGGAAGGCTTATGGGCCGACGCCGAAATAACCGAACCTTAAAAAAAAAATGCGAAATTATGTCTGAAAACAAAGCGAACCGTCAGAATAAAAATCCCCAATCCGGCCCCGACCCCAAACCCAACGGAAAGTGGGGCGTATATCTGTTTTACGCACTGATGATCTTCGGATTGTCCATGTTGTTTTTCAACCAAGGAACAACCACCGACAAAGAAATCACCATAGATCGCTTCTTCGACCTCTTGCATAAGGGCAAAGTAAAGGAAGTGCTTATCGAAAACCAACGTTTGGTCAAAGTTTACCTGACCGACCAGGCCCTTAAAGAAGCTCCTTTCGACAAACTTAATCAAACACCCGCATTTTTTACCACCGACCAACCTCATTACGTGTTTGAAATCGGCGATCTGCAATTGTTCGAACAAAAATTGGAACAGGCCAAACGCCAAGGCATACAATTTACCTACAAGTTTAAAACCCAATCCGACATTTTTCTCAACATCCTGTTGAACCTATTGCCTTGGATATTGCTCATCGGGATTTGGTTTTATTTAATGCGTCGTATGTCGGCAGGGGCGGGCGGCGGAGGCGGTATGCGTATTTTCAATATAGGCAAATCCAAAGCCGAACTTTACGACAAAGACCGCAAGCCCAACGTCACCTTTAAAGACGTGGCCGGACTCGAAGAAGCCAAACAGGAAGTGAAAGAAATCGTCGATTTCTTAAAAAATCCCGACAAATATACCCGTTTGGGCGGAAAAATACCCAAAGGTGTCTTGCTCGTAGGCCCTCCGGGAACGGGAAAAACCTTGTTGGCCAAAGCCGTGGCGGGCGAAGCCAATGTGCCGTTTTTCTCCATGTCGGGTTCCGATTTCGTTGAAATGTTCGTAGGCGTAGGTGCATCACGCGTGCGTGATTTGTTCAAAAAAGCCAAAGAAAAAGCGCCTTCCATTATCTTTATCGATGAAATCGATGCCATCGGCCGGGCGCGAAGCAAACAAAACATTACGGGTGCAAATGACGAACGCGAAAATACGCTCAACCAATTGCTGACCGAAATGGACGGTTTTGCCAGTGACGATAATGTCATCGTTATAGGAGCCACCAACCGTGTGGATGTGCTGGACAAAGCCTTGTTGCGCGCCGGACGGTTCGACAGGCAAATTTTCGTGGACCTGCCCGACCTGA
>JAMONI010000247.1 GCA_027065935.1 Flavobacteriales bacterium
TCTGCTCGAACTCATCCGGATGTTTATTCGCATGGGATATATCGAACGTGACAACCGGTGGAAAGAACGAACCGAAGGCGTGCCTCAAGGCGCCGTACTGTCGCCCCTCTTGGCCAACCTTTATCTCACCCCGCTGGACCAACGTATGCACGACCGGAAAATCGCTTATGTGCGCTATGCCGACGACTTTGTGATCTTATGCAAAGACAGGGCAAGGGCGGAAGAAGTATTGAACGAAACCATGGAATATATCACCCGGAACCTTAAACTCAAACTTAATCCCGGCTATTTTATCCGCGATGCCTCCGAAGGTTTCGGCTTTCTGGGTGTATGGATCACAGACAAATTCATCACCCTCTCTTCCGGAAAAGTCGATCGCCTCCGAAAAAAAGTCAAACTTGCTTTCCGTCATCCGTCCTTCCCGAAAAAATACCTCGACCAAATCGAAGGTATCGCCAATTACTACGGAAACCTCATCCCGCAAAACATCCTGTTCCCTTTAGACGAACTCATCATCGACCTGTGGACCGAAAAACTAAACCGTATCCCCGGCAGAATATCCAAAAAACAACTCAAAAAAGCCCTGAAACCCTTGCGTTTCGTCACCGATATCTACAACCGCCATATCGATATGCACCGGAAAAACATCATCCGGACCGTCTATGAAAGCAGGCAACGGGAACCTATCACCTCCGCCGAACAGGCCGTTCGCATCCGGCGCCGCGAATATCAACGTAAATTCATGGAAAATATGCATCTGCATATAAGCGGTTACGGAAAATCCATCGGCATCTCCAAAAACCGTATTACCGTGCGCAACGCCGACCGTACCATCACCAAATATCCTACCAAAAACCTGCGCTATATTACCATATCCGCCCGTCCGGCCTCCTTGTCCACCGAATTTATCAACTTCTGCGTCCAAAACGGAATCTCCGTCGATTTGGTCAAACCCAACGGACAAGCCTATGCCAAAATCTTCGACTTCCACCATATTTACATCAAAACCTGGTCGGTGCAGGAAAAAATCACCCGTTCCGAAAAAGCACTCCGCATAGCCCGGGAAATTCTCACCGCCAAAATCACCAACCAAATACGGCTGATGAAATACTTCGGAAAATACGCCGTCAAAACCCAGGAAGATATCGCCCTCTTTATGCCCGGCGCTTTGTCCCAACTCCAAGAAATCCTCGACGACATCCGTAACGTCGCCCCCTCCGAACAATTCCACGAACGATTGATGGGACTCGAAGGCATCGCATCCGCTCTCTATTGGCAATGGTTCCGAATGATGATCGACGAAGAAACCGATGCCTTCAACCGGCGTATCACCCGAAAAGCCGTGGACCCCGTTAACAGTATGCTCAACTACGGATACGCCATCCTCTACCGCCACGTCTGGAACAGTATATTGGCACAAGGATTGCACCCCGAATACGGATTCCTCCACACCCACCAACGCGGAAAAGCTTCCCTCGTCTTCGACCTTATCGAACCCTTCCGGCAACCCGTAGTGGACCGCGCCGTCCTGACCGTAATCAACCGTAAATTTCCCATCGCCGCACCCCAAGGCAAAATCGACCCGCCCACCAAACAACGTCTCATCAAAGCCATTGACGTAAATCTCGCACGTTATGAAAAATATCTCAACAAAAAATTCCCCTTGATCGACAACATATACCGCCAAACCCAACACCTGCGAATGCATATCATGGGACAGGAAAAACGTTTCAAAGCCTATAAAATGATCCATTGGTAAAACGAACAGGACAAGCGTGAAATTTCCACAGGATAAACCCACAGGGTAAACCCACAGGGTAAACGTGAAATTCGTGGCTAAAAATAAACCACTAATTACACGAATGAACACGAAGAAAAAAATTAGTGTAATTTCTACAGGACAAGCGTGAAATTTGTGTAATTCGTGAAATTCGTGGCAAAAAAACAAACCACTAATTACACGAATGAACACGAAGAAAAAAATTAGTGTA
>JAMONI010000248.1 GCA_027065935.1 Flavobacteriales bacterium
GCAATAACCGGTCCAACATTTCTTTGCGGGCGGCGGGGTCTGGAAGTGATATATACTCGCGATAATTCTTCTGATTGAGCGCCATCCACAAGGTTTTGAAGGTATAACGGTGCAAGCGGTCGCCGGGGGTAAGATCCACTTGACGGTGGTCGATATGTTTGGAAAGGACGGGATAGCGGTTGCCGTCAATGTTCAATTCCTTGATTTTGAGAAACAATTCCGCCAACAAATCCGCCCCGTCACGGAAACCTACCAACATGGGAATGCCGTCGATGATTTTATATTGCACCAACGGATATGCATACCGCAAACTGCCGTCCTCAAAATGATTGTGCAATAAAGGCGAATGCTCGCGAAACAAATTCCCGAAATAACCGCGTAACTTATGTGCATCGCGTGTCTGTAAACGTATGTCGGGGAAGCGGATGATGGTTTGGGGGATTTGAGCGGGGTTTGGGGTCATAATTTTTATTTTTCAATTAAATATCGTAAAAATGTAGCATACGGTTCATTTTGTAGAAAATCATCCCATACATGTTTCAACGGAACATACAAAATGTTTTCCGAACTTGCTTCCATACATTTCGATTTCATTCCGAATAAAATTTTATGTTCCGCTTTTACTTGTTTTAATTTTTTGACTTTGTTTTTCAAGGTATTGCGCGAACCGGACATGGTAATTTGCGCCGCCACCAATTCATTGTTTTCATTCATGCCCAATACATCCACATCCGGGTAATTTTTTCCTACTAAAATTAAAGGAAACCGGACACGATAATTTTCTTCGACGAAAGGCGACCGCAACCATTCCGATGCCATCAATTCCGCTTGCTTATCGGATAAATTTTTTATATCAAAAACCAAAGGAAAACCGTAATATATTTGAAGGATTTTATTTCTTCCTTTTAAAATTGCGCTCACTGTTCCATAAAACGGCAAAAAAGTAAAAAGGGACGGATGATCATACGGATTTATTTTTTCCGTATTTGTAAGTTTCAATTTGTAAAAATCGTGTGTTCCCACACGTTCTTTTTCCAATTCCTGACCTTTTTTTACCAATCCCAATTTGTATGTTTTTCCGTTATAAATGCTTAGCACCAATACGTCTTTTTGTTCGGATAATTTTTTGAGTTCATAAAAATTTTTCAAGTAATTAAATTTGTTGTCATGTTTCGGATTTTTTCCTGCCATTAATTCTTTCCAATAATTTTGGTGTTCCGTTTCCTTATCGCCGATATTGATGGAAATGTAACCGCCTTCTTCCATTCGCTTCATTACTTCCCGGGCATTAAAATTTTTTGATTTAAGATTTGTTCTCGCTACAAATGCCGGCTCTTCAAATATCTCTTCATCGAAATATAACACACGAACCACTTTTTCGGACAATTGCCAATCACTCTCTTTTTTATCAAATTGTTCATTTGTGCTCAAAGGATAAAATTTTTTCAAATAAGCATTCACTATTTTGGAAATGCCTATGTCGGGGAAGGGGGTATAAGAAGGATATTTTAATTCATCGTAATAAATAAGATCCGGCAATATTTTTCTTTTAAACTCTTCATATAAAGCATAATATCCCCACGGCGGCGGTAATTTTTCTTCTTCGGTTCTTCGTTTCGCATAATTTTTATATTTTTTATCCCGGTCAAAATCAATTTTAAAAAATTCTTTTTGGCGGTCCCATTCTTCATCGTTTCCCGTTCGTTTAAATTCCACATAAGATTTTAAAAGTTTTCTAATTGAAAACGAACGGTTGAATTCTTTTAATTTGTTCTCTAAAATTTCAGCCAATTCTTCTTCGGATTTGTTTTCCAATTTTTTACTCAAAGGCAATGACCACGGGGATTGTAAATTATTTTCCAAAAAAATAATCAAATCAATCAAGCCGTTCTTTAAATTTTTGAGAATGTAGTGATCATTCGGGTTTTCATATCTCTTTTTGTAATACTGGATCATTTCTTCCAAATGCAATCCCAACTTGATAGCCA
>JAMONI010000249.1 GCA_027065935.1 Flavobacteriales bacterium
CGCCCGAGTAGGTATAGGAATATCTACCGCCTTGGGCGGCTTCGAAGAAGGCGGCAAAGTCGGTTTGCCATTGTTCGTTGTTGCCGTAATGCCAGGTTTTGATGACATAGCCTACAAAACGGTGTTTGTCTCCGTAAAGCGAAGGGGCCAGTACGTCTTGGTTGACGTTTCCTAAGGCGGGATTTCTCATGAAGGCATCACCGGTGATTTCGGCTTCGATGGAGTTTACGTCGAAGGATTCCATAAAGTTATATGCCAAGCTTGCTTTCATGTTGTTTTCAAAGCTTTTTTCGGCTTTTACGGTAAAATTGTAGGAATATCCTTTTTTGGTATTGGTAAATACGAAGGCATCGGCGGGAATGCCGTAGTCGGGCATCACGGCGTGGTCGTTTGCGGTGTAAACTGGCCGTCGGTCAACGGGGCTATTTAGGGTTCCGGAGGGTGGTTTGAGGCCGTAATTACGCACCATCATTCCGTTCAGGTCTTTGGTGAAGGCCACATCGGCCGAGATCACATAACCGTTGTCCAATTTTCGGTCCACGCCCACATTGGTTCGCCAAACTTGAGGGAACTTGAAATCGGGAGCGATGGGGGTAAAATACCAACGGCCTACGTTGGCCACGTGGTTGCCTATCCATACGAAGGGTAACCTTCCCGTAAAGATGCCCGATCCTCCGCGTACTTGGAAGGTATGGTCTCCTTTAACATCCCAATTAAATCCGAAACGGGGCGATAACATGGGGATGGATTTGGGCAAGTCTCTTGCGGATAATTTGACTTGGTTGCCGTTTTCGTCATACCAAGTGACTTGCTCGGCTATATAATCCGTTCCGGCTTCTTCGATTTTCTTTTTTATGTAATCGGAAGTGTTGAAGTATTGGGGAAAATCGACCCTTAAGCCCAGCGTGAAGTTAAAACGGTCGTTTACTTGATATTTGTCTTGCACGTAAATGCCGATTTGACCTACGGCCAATTCCGTAACGTTCCAATTGCCTGCGGCATCGGCGGCACGGGCGGCATCAAAACGGCTTTGGATATATCCCGAAGCGATGGAATCGCGGAATTGGTCCATCGTATAAGTTTGGAACAGGTCGAACCCGTAGCCGAACAGGTTGAATTGATTCCAAAACTTGAATTTTTCAAAGGAGAACCCGGCCGTTACCGTATGCTTGCCCAAATAAATATCGACGTTATCGGTGACTTGATAAACTTTTTGGTCGAGTTTGTTGTGGATGGAGAAGGGTTCATGCCCGGCAATGATGTAGGGTTGTCCGTCTTTTACGATGTTAATAACCGGAGCGGGTTCGGATTTGGGCGTTCTGAAATCGTCGAAATGGGTATATCCCACTTGAAATTTGTTGGAAACTTTTCCGTTGAGTAGATTGTTCGAGTTTATTTCGAGCAGGTAAGAATCGATGTTGTTATGAATTCTGTATCCCGATTTGTAGAACTGCAATACGGTTTTGTCTGGTCCGCGATGCATAATGGCCTCGGGGTGTGCGTTCAGGTCGCGCCATGCTTTCAGGTAGTTATAGGTAAAGGTTACGCGGGTGTTTTCAATGACGTTCCAATCCAATTTTATCAATCCTTTGTCGGAGTAGGTATAGTGCGTGTAGCCTTCGTAAGGACCGGGGTCGTATCCGATACTTCGGAGCAAGGCGGCAACTTCGTCCAAATCGGCGGCTTCGACGCGTGAAACGTTTCCGCCCGACAGTCCCGGACGTTTGGCCACGTAATAGGAACCCAAGTCGGCACGGTCGTCCACTTCATAGTTGACGAAGAAGAAGAGTTTGTTTTTGATAATCGGTCCGCCGAGGCTTATTCCGCCTTGAAGCTGCTTGAGTTCGGGTTTGAGTTCGGTGCCTTCGAGATTCACCTTTCCGGTGAGGTTTTGGTTACGGAAGAATCCGAATACGGTTCCGTGAAATTCGTTGGTTCCGCTTTTGGTTACGGCATTAACCGAAGCACCCGTAAATCCGGATAAGGTT
>JAMONI010000250.1 GCA_027065935.1 Flavobacteriales bacterium
AACCCGGTGATTATATTCCTGGCAACATGTATTTCACCACCACCAAATTACATCAGGAATTGGCCGGCGGTAAATTTGTGGACGTAATTATCGACGAAGCACACGACCCCGAATCGGAACATCCGTTTAAAGGCAATATCGATTTGAATAAATTACAAGCGCTTATCGATGAAGTAGGTGCCGATAAAATACCTTATGTTTCCGTTGCCACAACGGTCAACATGGCCGGTGGACAACCCATTTCGTTGGAAAACCTTAAGGCCGTTCGTGAATTGACCCGTAAATACGGCATCCAAATCGTTCACGATATGACCCGGGTGGCCGAAAATGCCTACATGATTCAACAAAACGAACCCGGATATGCCGGTAAAACCGTAGCGGAAATTGTCAAGGAAATCAATGCACTCACCGACCACGCTACCATGAGTGCCAAAAAAGACGCCTTGGTCAATATCGGTGGTTTTTTGGCTACCAACGACAAAGACGTTTTCGAACAAGCGCGCAATTTGGTGGTGGTGTATGAAGGCCTGCACACTTACGGCGGATTAGCCGGACGTGACATGGAAGCAATGGCTATAGGAATCAAGGAATCCGTTATGGACGAGCATCAAAAAGCCCGGGTAGGGCAGGTGCATTATTTGGGAAAACTGTTATTGGATGCCGGCATCCCCGTAGTGAAACCCATCGGAACTCACGGGGTGTTTTTGGATGCCAAGAAGTTTTATCCCCACTTGACTCAAGACGAATTTCCGGCTCAAACTTTAGCTGCCGAATTATATGTGGACTCGGGCGTGAGGGCGATGGAAAGAGGCGTGGTATCCGCCGGACGAAATCCCGAAACCGGACGACATAATTATCCCAAACTGGAATTGGTAAGGCTCACCATTCCCCGCCGTGTCTATACGCAAGCCCATATGGACGTTACGGCCGAATCGGTGATTGAAGTATATGAAAACGCCCATAAGGCGCGCGGACTTAAAATGGTTTACGAACCCAAGTATTTACGCTTCTTCCAAGCCCGTTTCGAAAAATTGTAACGGGACTTCCTCCGGTTAATAACAAAGCCGCCTTCGATTTCAAAGGCGGCTTTTTCGATTTTGTCAGGCGGTATTTTATTGTTCGAAAGTTTGAATTATCCTTCCGTTAAGAGGTTGCACCGGACGGTTGTTATGATGCAGTAAGGCCGCCCATTTTTCCAGTTGTTCCGCAGATGCTTCCAAAGGATTTTTCATCACATACCAATCCACGATTTCGGAACAAGGCGGTGTGGTAAGCGAACCTTTATAGTGATAATAACTTGTATTTCCGGGTATCAAAACACCGGGATCATAGGTGAGGTCGGAGTTGAATTTCATACCTTTTTCTTGAGGTAAGGACGTCATCACTTGCTCAAAGAAAGCATTGGATTGTCCTTCTTTAAACAAAACGCCGATAACGGCAAGCGAGCCGTCTTCATTGCCGTGAACGAAATGTACTTCCAACGGATAATGTTTTCCGTTTACCGTGTGTTCGCTAGGGGCGTGCAAGTGGAATTGAAGCAGTTTGTATGTTTTTCCGTTCACATCAAGACTTTGTTCGCCATCAATATTGAATTGCACCGTATGTCCGTTGTTCACAATGTGAAGGGCGGAATTTTCATAATGAAATACGGGTGCCGAAAGTTTTTCACCGGATTGCACTTCACCGGTTAGGATATCGACGGGTGATTGGGCGGTTCCGCCGCAATCCGAAAATCCGTCACACAAGTCTTTCCAATGGGCGGGGCCGGTAGCGTCATCTTTGTAGGTCCAATGCACTTCGTCACAATTCCGGGCTTTTTCTTTGGCCTGCTCTTCCCTTTGAACGGGATTTGGCATTGCATCCTTTTCCTTTGTAGTTTTTTCGTTTTGACACGAAATTAGCCCGACAGCGGCGAGCATAAAGCTTAAGAATAACATTTTGTTTTGTTTCATATAAAAAAGTTTAATGTGTTGATGCGACGAGTA
>JAMONI010000251.1 GCA_027065935.1 Flavobacteriales bacterium
TGATCGCGATATACTTTGCCCGTTCCGGTAGCGCTAAAGGTACTGACGCCCGCGTTGGGAAGGATTTGCGAATCGTCGTAGAGACGCAAATTTCCGGTTAAATTGAAGTTGTCGGCCGTTAGTCGCAGGCCGGAATTGAGCGGGTCTTTCACGCGAAAGTCGAACAGATTTCCCGCATCGTTCACCGTTACGGTATTGGCACTTACATTGATTTTTTGGGTTACGGAAACGTTACCGCTTTGGGTGATAACAAGGTTGTCGAACAAAGGCTCGGTGTCACCAATGATTTCCTGATCGACGGTTCCGTTGAAATATACGTTGTAGGTTTGTGTCAAATCTCCGAAGGTGCCGTCGTTATCAAAAGTGGCACCGCCCAAATACAAATTGGCATTGTTGGATAGTTGAACGTTTCCGGTGGCGGTATTGTGAAAGTCAAGATTTTTTACTACGAAACTTACGCCGTTTTGAATGACCAATTGGCCTTGGTTGGTCACTTGCGCTTGAATTTGTATGCCCAAAATGAAAGATAACAGTCCGGTGATGATGAAAAAAAGTTTTTTCATGGCTTTGGTTTTATGTTTAAAAAATATCAATCATACAAAGATATAAAAAAAATGAATACAAAAAAACCGGCTGATGCCGGGATAGAAAAAGTGCGAAAAAAACGGGTTACTTTTTGAATTTTTCGTATTTCTTACGGAACTTGTCGATACGCCCCGCCGTGTCCACCAATTTCATTTTTCCGGTGTAATACGGGTGTGAAGTACGTGAAATTTCCACTTTTACCAAAGGTAATTCCTCACCGTCGATTTCGATGGTGTCTTTGGCTTCGGCGGTGGAATACATCAAGAAAATATCGCCGTTGGACATATCTTTAAATGCCACCAATCTGTAATTTTCGGGATGAATGCCTTTTTTCATAATGTCGCTTGTCTTGATTTCGGGGGGCAAATATACAAAAAATAATTAAATTTATTAAAATCCTATGGTTTTTTCTACGGGATTTGTGCCGAAATAATAGGGTAATTCGCCGTAATGTTGCAGCGGAACGGTGACGAGCAACCGTGCCGGGGCGCCTTTGCGTATTATACCGGATTGGTTTTGCAACTCCAATGCGTAAGCGGCATTTATTGTGGCGGCGTTTATGGCTTGTTCGGGTGTTAGTTTTTGCTTGATGCAAGCCAATGAGATGATAAAATTCATATTCCACGACGGTGCGGAACCGGGATTAAAATCCGTGGCAAGGGCTACGATGATATTTCGTTCTATCATTTTTTTGACGGGAGCATAAGGAATGTCGATGAAGAAAGAACAACCCGGCAGTGCCGTGGCGATAACACCGGAATTTTCCAGCAGGCGAAAATCTTCTTCGGTCATCACTTCCAAATGATCTACGGACAGGGCTTGGTATTTTACCGCCGTCTCGATACCGCCGATGCTTGTAAATTGATTGACGTGGATCTTGGGTTTTAGTCCGTATTGCGATGCGGCATTCAGGATTTGTTCCGTATCTCCGGCGTCAAAATATCCTTTTTCGGTAAATACATCCACATAATCGGCCAATTGTTCTTTGGCGATTTCGGGCAACATTTCACGGATGATTATTTGCACGTAATCTTCTTTTTTTATATTTTCCGGAACGGCATGAGCGCCTAAGAAAGTGGCTTTGACCGGAATGTTTTCCGTTTCTTTCAAACGTTTGATTACGCGAAGCATTTTGAGTTCGGCTTCGGTGGAAAGGCCGTATCCCGATTTGATTTCGACGGCGCCGGTGCCGTATTGTTTGGCTAAGGCCAAGCGTTGTTTGGCACTTTCAAAGAGTTCGTCTTCGGAAGTTTGTCGCAGTTTCCGGGCGGAGTTTAAGATACCGCCGCCTTTGGCGGCTATTTGTTCGTAGCTCAACCCCCGTATTTTGTCGGTAAATTCTTCGTAGCGTGAAGCGGGAAAAACCAAGTGGGTATGCGAATCCACCCAAGCCGGCATTACCAAACGGCCCGAAGCATCGATAATTTCATCGGCTTGCACCGACGGTAATCGATCCATGTTTCCGAAGCCGGCGATGATTTCGTTGTCAACGAGCAACCAGGCGTTCTCGATGACGGGCAACCGGTTCGTTTGTTCGCCGCGCAGCGGAGGCGGTGTTTGGCCTCTTACTTGAACCAGTTGTTTGATGTTTTTGATGAGGATTTTCACGGTGTTTATCGGAATTTCGTTGGAATTTTTCGGCATTTAATGTGTAAAGACGTAATACAGTATATTGATGCCCATTTTCAAGGCTTGTTCTCTTTTTTCGGGCGGGTCGTGATGTATTTCGTAGGATTCCCACCCGTCGCCCAGGTCGGTTTCGTAAGTGTAGAGTAGCACCAACCGGTCGTCGATAAATATACCGAAGGCTTGGGGACGTTTGCCGTCGTGTTCGTGTATTTTGGGAAGCCCTTGCGGAAAGTCGAAGAAGTTGTGGAAAAGCTCGAAGTCGGCGGGGAGTTCTTTCAGTTCGATGTCGGGGAAAATTTTTCGGATTTCCTTACGGATATACGTATCCATTCCGTAATTATCATCAATGTGCAAAAATCCTCCGCTTTCCAAGTACCGGCGTAAATTTTTCACGTCGGCTTCGTCGAAATAAACCCGTCCGTGACCGGTCATGTGAACATAAGGGTATTGAAAAATTTCGGGACTGTCGCTTTCCACTACGGCTTGGTCGGGTTCCAAAGTGAATCCCAAGGTGCGCGCATAAGCGATGAGATTGGGCAAAGAAGTCCTCCGGTTGGCATACCAATCTCCGCCGCCTTTGTATTTGAGCAAGGCTAACTGCTGAGCCGTAGCGCTAATAAAGATTAAGTAAATCGGTAACGTTAAAATAAACTTTTTTAATTGCACCCGTTTCGGTTTTTATGACAAATACTTCAAAATATTCTTCACCCCGTTTGAGCCATTCAAAGTCCACCACTTGTCCGTTCTTTTTTTCTTCATCTAAAATTCTAACGATTTGTTCCGGTTTGTATATCTTATAAGCCGTATCAAAATCCGTTCCTTTAAATTCAATTTCTTCCATACGCCGTTCGTTTTATTTTCTGATGCGCAAATTGATTAATTCGATAATGAATGAATAGAAAAAAGCAAAATATATGTATCCTTTGGGAATTTCATAATGAAACGCTTCGGCGATGAGCAAAGTGCCTATCATAACCAGAAACGACAATCCCAAGACTTGCAGTGTGGGGCGTTTGATGATAAAATCGCCGATGACGTTGATAAAAAGCATCATAATAAGCATGGAAATCACGACGGCAATAATCATGATGATGATATGCTCGGTGAGTCCGATGGCCGTTAAAATACTGTCGAACGAAAAAACGATATCGAGCAAAACGATTTGAAAAATAACGGCGGAAAAGGAAACGTTGACGGGAGATTTTACCTGTTTTTCGGGATTACCCGCATGGATGACCTTTTCGTGGATTTCTTTGGTACTCTTGTAAAGCAGAAACAAACCGCCGAACAACAGAATCAAATCCCGGCCGCTTAAAGACAACTTCCAAAATTCGACAACGGGATGTGTGGATTGGATAATGTAGCTAATGCCCAACAGGAAAATAATACGAAAAAACAAGGCCGCCGCCAAGCCCGTACGACGTGCCTTGGACTGTTGATGCGCGGGAAGTTTGGCCGTAAGAATGGAAATAAACAAAATATTGTCCACTCCCAAAACGATTTCCAACAAAGTCAAGCTTAATAAAGCTATCCAAGCTTCGGGGTGGAGAAAAATTTCGAAAATTTCCATGTTTTGAATTTGATGCAAAATAAGGAATTTTTACCTTTAATGTGATTAAATCCGTTACCTTTGTGTAAAATTTATTTCGTTTTAAGACGTTATGTTTTAATATGAGAACGTTTATGCGCCGGTTTTTGCTTTGGTTCGGAATCTTGGCCGTTTTGCACACTTCGTGCCGTAAACGGTTCGAAACGGTTCCGTCCCACGGTGATTTTCGCACAAGTACCGACACGGTTTTTCTCGATTCGGTGTTCACCGGTATTTCGTCGCCTACGTACGGTTTTAAGATTTACAATGTTTCCGATAAAAACATCAGCATCGACAAAATCGCACCCCTGCGCGGCAATGCCAGTTTTTACCGGCTTAACGTGGACGGCGAACCCGGAAAAATTTTTCATGATATTGTCATTCCGCCCCGTGACAGCATATACGTGTTTGTGGAACTTACCGCCGATATTTCCCAACTCGACGATCCGGTATATGAAGAAAAACTCCTTATCCGGGACCGTTCGGTAACCGATACGGTGTTATTAACCTCCTTTGTGAAGGATGCGTATTTTTTATATCCGCAACAATATGCGGACCTAAGTCTTGACAGTATTCAAGTAGGAGAATACGCCGACGGCACACCCGTTCGCGTGCCGGGATTTCTTATTTCCAACGATACGACCTTAACGGCGGACAAACCTATCGTAATTTACGGACACCTCGGTGTTCCGCCCGGAAAAACGCTCACTATTGAAGCCGGTGCGCATTTGTATTTTCATTACAATTCGGGCATTGTCGTTTTTGAAGACGCCAGTATTCATATCAACGGTATGCCGGGCAACGAGGTGATTCTCGAAGACGACCGTATGCAGGAGGATTTTGAAAACGCTCCGGGTATGTGGAATTTTATCTGGCTCAAAAGCGGTAGTAAAAATAATATCATTAACTATGCCGTTATCAAAAATGCCGTGGCGGGAATTATTGCACACCCGACCAACAATGCCGGCGATAAAGTCCTGACCGTCACCAATACGCAAATTTACAACTCGGCGGCCTATAACCTCATCGCCATAGCCTCGTATGTGGAAGGTTACAATTTGGTGTTGAACAATAGCGGCAGTGCATCGCTAGCCCTCCTGCTGGGAGGACAATACGATTTCAAACACTGCACTTTTGCCAATTATTCCTCCGGAATCAGAAATCTCACTTCCGCATCGGTTTTCATTACCAACGAATATCAAACCTACGACAATAACGGAAATCAACTAACGCTTGTGAATGATTTAACTTCGTGCCGGATTGCCAATTCCATCATATACGGAAATCGGGACATCGAATTTTTCGTCATAAAGAATAACGGAGCGCAAATGAATTTTTTATTAAAAAACAACCTCGTCCGGTTTGAAGACACTCAAAACCAAATCGATGAAACTTACTTGGATTTTTCCAACACAACTTATTTCCTGAATAACCTCCTCAACGGCACCCCCGATTTTGAAGACCCCGCCGAAAACAAATTGCGCATCGGACTGCAAAGCGAAGCCATCGGTATCGGAGACCCTGCGGTGACGGCCACGGTTCCTTTTGATATTTCGGGAGAAGACCGCACCGCTTCGCCCGACGCCGGAGCCTACAAGCACACAAATCTGGAAGACTGAAAGCTTTCCCTTCGGATGCCTTGAAAAGCATGCTTTTCAAAGCTCGATAATTCCAAATTTTCACTACATTTGAGAAAACGAATTTCAACATGACACCGGAAAAAACCATGCACGAACAAATCGCCCGGCTCGACCCCGAAATCCTGTGGCGCAATTTTGTGGCTTTTAACCGCATTCCCAGACCTTCAAAAAAAGAGCAAAAAGCCATCGAATACGTAGAAACCTTCGGCAAAAAATTAGGACTTGAAACCATCCGTGACCGGGCGGGCAACATTATCATACGAAAACCCGCCACCCCCGGTATGGAAAATAAGGAAACCGTTATATTGCAAGCCCATGTGGATATGGTGCCTCAAAAAAACAAAGGCGTTGAACATGATTTTGAAACAGAAGGCATCAATATGCTGATTGACGGAGATTGGGTGACCGCCGACGGCACTACCCTCGGTGCCGACAACGGTATCGGCGTGGCGGCTATACTGGCATTGCTCGAAAGCCGAGATATCCCGCATCCTCCTTTAGAAGCATTGTTTACATATGACGAAGAAACGGGAATGACCGGCGCACACCGGTTGGAACCCGGTCTGCTCAAAGGAAAAATTATGCTCAATCTCGACACCGAAAACGACAACGAACTCGACATCGGATGTGCCGGGGGCATCGATGTAACCGCTACCGGAACTTATAAGGAAGTCAATCCGAAGGAAAACGTCCGGGCTTTTCAAATTTTCGTAAAAGGATTAACCGGCGGACACTCGGGTATGGATATCCACTTATACCGGGGCAATGCCAATAAAATTATGAACCGGTTGCTTTATCTAATCAACCGGGAAGGCGGACAAATCGCATACGTTCACGGCGGAGGATTGAGAAATGCCATTCCGAGAGAAAGTGAAGCCGTAATCATCTTACCTTCGGAAAAAACCGGAGCAATACTCGAAAAAGTCAAAAAATTAGCGCAAGATATTAAGTCGGAGCAAAAACGTCGGGATCCCGGTCTCGAAATTCTCATTGCACCGCATACGACTCCCGAAAAAGTGATGAACAAAGAAGCACAGGAAAAACTTATCCGTGCCGTATATGGCGCGCATAACGGGGTTTATAGAATGAGTCCCGACATGGAAGGCTTGGTGGAAACCTCCAATAATGTGGCACAAGTCATAGCGGAAAACGGTAAGATACAAATAGGAAATCTGACCCGCTCTTCATCCGAATCTTCCAAGCGGGACCTGGTCAATGCGTTAACTTCGGTGTTTCAACTGGCCGGATACGAAGTGGCTACATCGGGAGATTATCCCGGATGGCAACCCGACCCCGACTCGGAAATTCTGGACATTATGAAAAACGTGTATATTAAAATGTTTGACGAACACCCCAAAGTGGAAGCTTGTCATGCCGGTTTGGAATGCGGGATTTTGAAATCCAAATATCCCGATTTGGACGTAATATCCTTCGGCCCCACCATCGAAGGAGCCCATTCACCCGACGAACGGGTAAATATTCCTTCGGTGAAAAAATTCTGGAATTATTTGTTGGAAACCTTGAAAAATATTCCCGATAAAAAAGCTTAACGGAGCAAAAAGAAAAACCGTTCCGGATAATCCGGAACGGTCTCCCAAAAAAAACTCAATTATGAAAAGAACCCCCTACTCTTTCAATGCAATTACCGTGCCAAAAATTATTTCAGCCTTCGCTTAAGTTGTTTGAACTTGTTTTTG
>JAMONI010000252.1 GCA_027065935.1 Flavobacteriales bacterium
GGCCAAACGTTATTGTCGGGGTTCACATCGGCGGTTTTGTTGCCGGGATCGACTTCCAATTTCACGATTTTCTTATCCGTGGCCAATAACTTGCTCACTTCTTTGTCGTTAAAGCGCCAAATTTCGGCCGGGTAAATTCTTTGTTCTTTACTTCCGTCTTCATAAGTAATCTCCAAAACGATAGGCATTACCAACCCGCCGTTTTTCTCAAACGTTACGCGGTAGAAATAATTGGGACTTCTGATGCTTCGGATATCCGTGTCGAAATTTTGTTCCAAATATTTCTTCAAGGCGGGGGTTTGGCTTAAAACATCTTGCTTCTTTTTCAAATCGGGTGTAAAGTCGGGGCTGTCTTCGGCCACTAAGGAGATGAATTGGGGCATTTCGGATACTTTTACGCCGTATCGTTTAGCCATTTTTTTGATACGTTGGGTAGGTTTGTCGGTTACGTAAAACCGGTCCACTTTTTTTATGCCTATATCGTTTACTTCGGTGGTGAAGAACCATCCGCGCCAGAACCAATCCAAGTCGGTGGCCGAGGCGTCTTCCATGGTGCGGAAGAAATCGGCGGGTGACGGATGCTTGAATTTCCACCGGTTGGCATACGTTTTCAATGCATAATCAAACAACTCGTGTCCCAATACCACTTCGCGTAAAATATAGAGTCCCGCGGCAGGTTTGTGATAAGCGGTTTTGCCCCGGTTATACATATTGTCGGCATTCACCATGATGGGTTGCATTTTGGATTGGTCACCCAAAAGGAAAGGCACCAAATCCTTGGGAAAACCTCTCGAAGGAAAACCTTTTTCCCAACGTTGTTCGGTGAGCAACTGCACGAAAGTGTTCAAGCCTTCGTCCATCCACATCCATTGCCGTTCGTCCGAATTGACAATCATGGGGAACCAGTTGTGTCCCACTTCGTGAATGATAACGCTTATCATACCGTATTTGGTACCGTCGGAATAGGTGCCGTCGGGCCTGGGGCGGCCGAAATTCCAACATATCATCGGGTATTCCATGCCTTGCCGGAAGGCGTTGACCGATATGGCTTTGTGATAGGGATAGTCGAAAAGTATGTCGGAATAACTCTTTAACGTATGCGCCACCACCCGTGTCGAATAGGTTTCCCAAAGCGGATTGCCTTCTTTGGGATACATGGAAACGGCCATTTTCGTTTCGCCGTTGATGTCCACGGCCATAGCATCGTAAATAAACCGGCGCGATGCCGCAAAGGCGAAATCCCTGACGTTTTTAGCCTTAAAATGCCAGGTTTTGGTTTTATGTCGTTCGGGATTTTTTATTTTGGCATCGGCTTCTTCCTTGCTAACGATGATTACGGGCTTATCGAATGTTTTTTTGGCTTTGAGCCAACGTTGATATTGTTCTTTGGTAAACACTTCGATACGGTTGAGTAATTTTCCCGTTCCGTCCAATACAAAGTCGGCGGGCGCTTTGATGGAAACGGTATAATTACCAAAGGGCAAAGCGAACTCTCCCGTGCCGATGAATTGGTTGTTCTGCCAACCTTCTACATCCGAATACAGTGCCATGCGCGGAAAAAATTGTGCGATAATGTAAAGTCTTTCGCCGTCGGCAAATTCTTCGTATCCCGAACGCGCCCAGTCTTGAGTAAAATTATTGATGTTGTACCACCACTTGATTTTCAGGATAAAATTTTCATTGGGTTGTAATGCTTGAGGCAAGTCCACACGCATCATCGTGTGATTGATTGTGTACTTTAAATCGTTTCCTTGTGCATCTTTGACATACTCGATATGATAACCTCCTTCATAACCCGAATCGGTAAACCGGGAGACGAACTTGCCGGGACGTAACATCACATTGTCACCGTCGGAAGTCACTTTTTCGGTAAAAGAACCGGGCGCTCTGCGGTTTTGGTCCAATTGCACCCACAGGTAGTGTAAAACTTGCGGCGAATTGTTGTAATAAGTAATGGTTTCCTCACCTTTTAATACAGGCTGCTGCTTGTCATCAATCAACTCGATATGCATCACGTAATCCGCCCGGTTTTGGTAATACTCCGGACCGGGACTTCCGTCCGCAGCACGATAAACGTTGGGCGTGGGAAGCAAATCATACAATTGTCTGAATTTGCTCGTGTTGGTGTGTCCTTCGGGCACTTGTTTTTTTTGCCCCGTTACGGAAAGAAAGAATAAAAACGACAAAAACAATAAGAGCTTTCTCATGCGGTTTGGTTTTGTGTAAAAATAAGGATAATTATTTTGCCCCCAAGCGCTTTTAAAATGCTTTTAACAAAATAATAATTTC
>JAMONI010000253.1 GCA_027065935.1 Flavobacteriales bacterium
TGTGCCTTACGGAAAATCGGAAGAAGATAACGAAACCGTATATCAATGGGGCGACATCCCCGAATTGGACAAAAACGCACTGCCACATTGGGATTTGGCCAAAAAATACGACATCATCGACTTTGAACTGGGCACCAAAATCACGGGCGCAGGATTTCCGGTGTATAAAAACCAAGGCGCACGGCTACAAAGGGCATTAATCAACTTCTTTTTGGACCGCAATACGCAAGCCGGTTATGTTGAAGTACAACCGCCCCATCTCATCAACGAAGCCTCGGGATTCGGAACGGGTCAATTGCCCGACAAAGAAGGACAAATGTATCATATCGAAAAAGATAACCTCTACTTAATCCCTACGGCCGAAGTGCCGGTGACCAATTTTTACCGTAATGTCATCCTCGACGAAAAAGACTTCCCCGTAAAGAACACGGCCTACACGCCCTGTTTTCGTCGCGAAGCGGGAAGTTGGGGCGCTCACGTGCGCGGACTTAACCGGCTCCACCAATTCGACAAAGTGGAAATCGTCCGTATCGAACATCCCGAAAAATCATACCAAGCGCTCAACGAAATGGTGGAACACGTGAAAACCCTCTTGCAAGACTTGGAACTCCCTTTCCGCATCGTACGCCTTTGCGGCGGTGATCTGGGCTTTACCTCGGCACTTACATACGACTTTGAAGTATGGTCCGCAGCCCAAAAACGTTGGTTGGAAGTGAGTTCCGTATCCAATTTCGAAACCTTTCAAGCCAACCGCTTAAAACTTCGATTCCGCGACAAGAACAACAAAAAACACCTGGCCCACACGCTAAACGGAAGTGCATTGGCCCTGCCGCGCGTTCTGGCGGCCTTGCTCGAAAACAACCAAACGCCCGCCGGTATCAAAATCCCCGAAAAACTGCATGCTTATACGGGATTTAAAATGATAGAATAAAAGCACGAAATAGTTATTTGTCCCCCTGCCGGAAATCTTTTTCTTCTCGGAAAAATTTCGGTTCCTAAGCAATTTGTCCTTACGCCCCGCCAAGATATTCGCCCCGATCATCACTGAAGTTACTATTTAATTCCTTTTTAAATTCGGATAAGAATGAGACATGTCACCTTTTGTATTTGGAAAACCTTTTACATTCGTTTAAAAGTATTTTTATCATGAAACGAATTTATTTAATCACGCTGTTCGCATTAATGACCGTTCATCTGGGTTCGTGTAAAAAATTATTGGGCAAAGACGACGAATCCCTCTTGACCAAAGACCCTTGGATAGGAGACGAAATGGTATCGAAAGTAAGCGGACAATCACAAACCACGGATATTTCTAGCAAAACCGTAGAATTTAACAAAAAAACCGACCGTTATGTTATTTACAATAACGGAAATGAAATCGAAACCGGAGATTGGGCCTACGATAAAAAAAGCAAAATATTAAGCCTCGAACCCGACGACGATCTTCCCGAAAGTTACGACGTAATCGAGCTAACCAAAGACCGTTTACACCTTCGGCAGGAAGGTACACGCTATGGCGTATCGTACAGTATTGACATTTACTACGTTCGATAAAAATTGATGTTGCGTTTCCGTCCGGAAAATTTTTCATTTAATCATAAGTGGATGATAAAAATTTATCCGAACAACCAGTAAGTTATCAAAATGGCGGAAACGATTCCGGCCAAATCGGCAATTAGCCCCAAAGTAACGGCATTGCGCACCTTTTTTACGCCCACCGAACCGAAATAAACCGCCAGAACATAAAACGTGGTTTCGGTACTGCCCTGCAAAATGGATGTCATGTAGCCTACAAAACTGTCCACACCGAACTGTTGCCAACTTTCAATCATGGCGGCCCGGGCGCCCCCACCGGTCAAAGGTTTTAAAAAGGCCGTGGGCAAAGCATCCACAAAACGAGTGTCCATACCCAAAGATGAAAAAGCAAAACGAAAAAAATCCAATACATAATCCATCGCTCCCGAAGCGGTGAATACGCCGATACCGGCCAACATAGCCACCAAATACGGAATGATGGTCACCGCCACTTGAAAACCGTCTTTAGCCCCTTCGATAAAGGCATCATACACGTTGATTTTTTTCCATAATCCCATTACAATAAACGATATGATGACGCCGAATAATAAAATATTCGATAAAACGTCGGTAAAAATCTTGATTTCGTCTTTGCTCAAAGCGGTCAAATACCAAACCAAAGCGCCGATAAGAGCCGTCATCCCGCCCAAGTAAGCCCAAATCACTTTGTCTAACAAATTAATGCGTTGGACCAATGCCGTAACAATCAAACCCACCAAAGACGAAATAAACGTGGCCAATAAAATGGGTACGAAAACAATGGTGGGATTTGCTGAACCTTCGGCCGCCCGGTAGGCCAAGATGCTCACCGGAATAAGCGTTAGTCCCGAAGTGTTTAAGACCAAAAACATAATTTGGGCATTGCTGGCCGTATCTTTCTCGGGATTTAAACTTTGTAATTCGTTCATAGCTTTAAGCCCCAAAGGTGTGGCGGCATTGTCGAGCCCCAGCATGTTGGCCGAAAAATTCATCATCATTGCCCCTATGGCCGGATGATCCTTCGGCACCCCGGGAAACAAACGCGTGAATAAAGGTGACACGGCTTTGGAAAGCAAAGTTACCATCCCGCCCTTTTCACCTATTTTCATTATGCCCATCCATAAAGCCAAAATACCGGTAAGAAACAGCGATAGCTTGAACCCTAATTCGGCGCGCTCGAACAAAACTTTCATAATTTCCGAAAAAATTTCGGGTTGGGTCTCCGACGCAAAAAAAGCTTTGTAAAGCGCCACCACAAAGGCAATAATGAAAAATCCGGCCCAAATAAAGTTCAAAGCCATAAACTAACATTTGAATTCAAAGCACAATTTACGAATAAAAATAATTGCCGCTTATCGGCACACCGAATGACTCGGAAGTATAGCACAAGCTATCCGCAAAATCTCATTGGTTTTTGCGAACATAATCGCAAAATTTTTATTATTTTTGCGAAAAAAAGTAATTAATGTATATACCTCGCCTTTTAGAATCCGAATTGAAAAAACGCCTGATTGCTCCCACAAATAAGGTTTTGATCATTTACGGAGCGCGACAAACGGGAAAAACCACTTTGCTGAAACGGGTGGTGAAGGGAAAGGAAAATATCCTTTGGTTTGACGGAGACGAAACGGAAGTACGGGAACTTTTTGACCGGGCTTCTTCGGCTAGATTCCGGACGGTTTTCGGCACCGGAACTGTTGTAGTGATTGATGAAGCGCAAAACATACCGGATATCGGATTGAAACTGAAAATCATCTTTGATCACCTACCCGATATTCGTCTATTGGTAAGCGGCTCCAGTACTTTGGATTTATCGGGCGCTGTAACGGAACCTTTAACAGGTCGAAAATTGGAATACAAACTTTTCCCTTTTTCCTTTGAAGAAATGGTGAATTATCACGGATTATTCGAGGAAAGCCGCCGTTTGGAACAACGGATGATTTACGGTTATTATCCCGATATAGTCACTGCCCAAGAAGAAGACGCCCGTATTTTTTTGAAAGAGCTTACCGGTAGTTATCTGTTTAAAGACATTTTAAATTGGAATAAAATTAGAAAACCCGATAAATTGGTTCGCTTGGTGCAAGCATTAACCTTGCAAACCGGACAGCAGGTTTCCTACCATGAATTGGGAGAAATAGCAAGCTTGGATAATGAAACCGTGGAAAATTACATCGACTTGCTCGAAAAAAGTTTTGTCATATATCGTCTGATGCCCTTTAGCAGAAACTTGCGTAATGAAATTAAACGTTCCAGAAAAATTTATTTTTATGATAACGGCATACGAAATGCATTGATCAATAATTTCAATTTTTTGAACCTGCGGGAAGACACCGGCAAACTTTGGGAAAATTTCCTGATTACCGAACGAATTAAATATACGGAGTATCATAAAATCCCCGTTAACCGTTATTTTTGGCGTACTCACAGCGGTCAAGAAATCGATTATATAGAAGAACGAAACGGGAAATTATATGCTTATGAATTCACTTGGAATCCACGTAAAAAGAAAAAAATCCCGAAAGCATTTTTGGAAAATTATCAAGTTCAAGAAGCCAAAGTCATTCACAAAGACAACTTTCACGAATTCATACTTGCCGGCACACCGTAAAAAAAAAATCCGCAAAATCTCATTGGTTTTTGCGAACATAATCGCAAAATTTACTATAAAATTGACGATTACCATTTGATGGCGAAAGGAACAATGAATAAATTTTTTTGAGTGATTTAGTGAAAGAGTGAGTATCTAAAAACCAAGAACGAATAACCGCTTGATTAAAAAGTAAATTGCAGTCCCAAAAGAATTTCCATAGGACGCAAGTACATTTTTTTCGTAACGGTTTGGTAAGGAGCGTAAGTAATTTCGGAAATTTTTTTCACATCATTTAAGTTTTCCGCTTGCAGATAAAAAATTCCGTTTTTATTCCATTTATATTCCGTTCTCATACGAAAAGTAAACAGGTTGTTGTGAAACGTTTGTTTGTTTGTTTCTTAACCCCAGATAATACATTTCCCCCCTTAATATCAGATGTTTTCCTATCAGACGGGACAACCCCGCTTCCAACCGAAGCAAGGTATAAATCTCGTCGTTTTTATGGTTCAGGATTCTTTTATTCTCGGAATAAGAAGTTTTCAGCATGTAATTCCACTCATAAAGATATCCTCTCCACGATAACAAAGCCTTTATCGAGTGGATTTGCATACCGGAGAGTTCGTCATTTAACCATATTTGTGTTTTTTGTTGTGAAGTTTCCAACCGGATATCGATGGTAATTTGGGAAGGTAAAAAGTATTTTCCGAGCTGTAAAAATCCGTTGAAATACCTGAAAAAATACCGTCCGGGCTTATATGTGACTTGATAAAATCCGGTTGTATCGATACTTGTAGCAGCTTTATAGTTGTTTGTGCCCCATACGGAACCGATTTGCGCACGAAAGCTTAAAGCACGCAATGCCCAATTGTAATCGTAAGATGCATAAAGACTTTGCCTGTCGGTTTTAAAAAAAATCAAGTCTCCTTTTTCCACCCGGTTAAAATCCGCAAAGCTATAGCCGGGAAGGTGTTCCGGTAAGTCCCGGTAATCTGCATCTTTGGAATAGTTTAATGTGGTAAGAGAATAGATGCCCGTGCGGGAGCAAGCGGCGATAATAGAAATTTCGGGTCGATTGAGCCGGATTTTTTCTCGATTCAAAAGGTTCTTTCGTTCCCAAAAACGGTATGTAAACGGAATATGCATACTTACAAGCCATTTGTTGTAAGTTTTTCTCCATCCGCTTATTAATCCGAAGCTATGTTGCCTGACGCTTATTTTGTTTTGGAAATTTTCTGACAAGCGTTTATCCCCTTTGTAGGTTTCCGTAGTCAGAAAGACGTCGGTGAGACGGTAAACGATGACGGGGTATTGAATTCCGGTTTTAAAAAGTCCTTTTTTAAGTAAGCCGAAAGCCTGTTGAAAGCTTCGTATGGCATAGAAAGCCTGCTGTTTTATGGTGTCTCCCGCCGAAAAATAAGGTGATGAAAACGAAACGGACGGAATCAAAAGCGATTGCCGGGAATAGTTGTAAACCACGTGGGTTTTTGATTCAAACAAACCCGACAAAAAAGGGGTGATGATATGCGTTTTGTTACCTATAACTCCATACGGCAAATCCAAATCTTGCGAAACATCAAAATTGTTATAACGAATGAATGAGCGGTTTGAAAAGGAAGGAATTTTCATTTCGAGGTCGCTTTGTAAGTAGAAGCGGTCGTTATTGATTAGTCGTTTCAATTGAAAAAATGCGTCCCGGTATGTTTTCTTTCGCAGGCTGTGTTTTGTAAAGTTCATTGAACCGCCGGCCGTATGAATCTGCATTTCATCTCGAAAAAAAGGCGTTTGCACATTGTACAAGGCATTGATTCGCCATTGCTTGTTTTCGTCATGTGAATCTACAACCAAATAGGAAAAATCCCCTCCGGTTTCGGATGAACGGTCGATTTTAAAATTAAACAAGTTTCCATAAATCCCGTATTCGTCCATAAAACCGGGCCGAATCAAATCTTTTCGTGAGAAGTAATCCTTAAACCCGTATTTAAGGTCTTGAACATTTACGGTCAGCATGCGGCCTTTTTTAAAAATGCCTCGGTTGGAACGGCGCAACTGAATCAAATACTGCCTTTGCACACTTAACATCATCGGCTTGAATCCCGCATCGTAATACGAAGTAAAAGGGATATACCCTCCTTGTAGGACCGCCAATCTTGTATATCGGTTTTTCAGTTTCAAATTCAATGCCACCTGTTCGGTCGGCACGGTTTTTTGTAAAATTCTGACGGGTTGATGTCTTTGATAGATTTCGATTTGTTCGATATCGCCGGCTCGCACATTACGCGTAATCCCCGTATAACGCCCGCCCGTCAAGTCCAATCCTTCCACATACAAATGGGAAACGGCCTTGCCCATGTAATAAATTTTTCCATCCGAATCGATTGTAATACCGGGCAACTTTTTCAACAAATCTTCCGCATTGCGGTCGGTTAAACTCCGAAACGACTTGGCTTTAAAAACCAAAGTGTCCCCTTTTTTCTTTACGGGATTGTAATATAAAACCACTTCATCTAAGTTCTCGACTTTTTTTCTTAATACAAAGATACGATTAAGCGCACGCTTGCTTATCAAAATTATTAACGGTGCAAACCCCGATTTACGAATTTCCACCCGAATGCTATCGGGCCAAGTGCGGGAATGAAAACGTACCGTTCCTGTTGAATCGGTATTATCAAAATCCAAAACTTTCGATTTTGTGTTACGAACAATCACATCCGCATTGGATACGGGATTCCCGAGCGTATCTTTAACTTGCCACCGCACTTCCCGGTCTTGTGCGTAACCCGCCGAATATATTAATAACAAAAGGACTATTTTCGATATGTGTCTCATCAATCCAATTCCAACGGATTATTGAATCGCCTTGCCTTTTCTTCCGCTTCTCTTATCATGTCATCCAACGTGACGTTTTCTTGTGTGCCGTTTTCCACACTTATGGTTACGTTGTATCTTTTTAACATAACCAAACTCGACCGAAGTTTCAAAAGCAAAAGCCTTTTAAAAAAACCTTCGGGTTCGGTGGTTGCGGCATTTTGAAGATCTAACGGGTAATGAAACGAACGTTTCTCAATTTTGTCTAACTTGAAGAAATAATGATTCCGGTCGTCATATAAATATACTATTGTTCCGGGTAAACCGTGAAATTTATAAGGCCCTACATCGTACGGATAAGAAGGCGCATACCAAGCCAACCAATGACGTCCGCCGAAATCGGCTTCCGCCAAACGTAAAATCAAACCTTTTTCAAGGCGTGTGGAATCTTTTTCTGTCCAAGCAATACTTGCCACGGGTGTTTCATAATAAATCTTTTGATTATTTACTTCACCCACTACGAAAGTCTTTTGTTTTTCCCTATCCGTAAATACCAAATAGGGAATTTTACTCTTAAAACGCGAAGCATTTCGAACTATCTCCATCCGGTCGCCATTGTGTATGATCAACGAATCTTTGTTGAACTTTCCTTCGGGCATAAACAAGCTCCGGTGGTTTTTGCTGTTATATAAAACAACAAATCGCTCCGTTTCCAAATTTTGTCGATCCGTACTGTCGGGTTGATAAGTGCATAAATAAGTAAACTTATAATCGGTGGAAATGTCATATTGCTGTGCGTATGCAAGCTGTAACGTTATAAATGCCATCAAAACAATAATACGTTTCATAACTTTTGGTTTAATAATACAAAAAAAGACGTTCCGGATAAAGTTCCGAAACATCCTCCCGGGTTATTTTACGGCTATCAACCCTAAATTGCATACAAGATAATCCACAGCCATGGTAACATCAACCATCCGTTCAACGCTTTCCACATCGGCGGTAATGGAAACCGTTATTCTGCAACTCAAATCCGCCGTCCATGTGACCTCAAAGGCCATCACAGACGACGCGTTCGTTACTTCCGTTGTTTCCATCACTTCAGAATAATGTTGCACGTTACTTTCGGAAATCATATGATTCCCTGCAAAAACAGACCATGTGAACGAAAACAACAAAATAAAAACAATAAGATTTAACTTTTTCATATTTTTCAGCTTTTAAAGTTAATAATTTTTAATAAACTAAACTCCACTCACGCCCTCGGCGTGTCCGGGTGTTTTCCGCCTCCCAAGGGGCGGTCTCGCTGCGGCACTGTATTTGGCCGGCGGGCATCTGCTTTTTGGCTCGGCCGAACCTTCGATTTTTCCCTCCTGCGATCGGCGCCTCCCACGCGGAAGGATGAAAATCTATAAATAGAAAAAACGATACAAGTCAAGAGTTGACACATTAAACATATGTTAAAGTTTTGGTTTTTTGTTCTTGAAAGGTTAATAATGAATTGAGGGAAAGTGTTGAAAAGTTGAAATTTATTTGAGGAGAACAAGCCTTATTGTTAAAAATATTTCAAATCCCTTAAAATCTTGTCGATAATTTACGAGGGAAAATATTAAAACGAAGTTTCGGAAAAACGCTAAAAATTTGTGCAATTTCCACCGGACAGGCCCACAGGGTAAACGTGAAATTCGTGCCGATAAAAATAAACCACGTTTACCCTGTGGGAATTACACGAATTACACTAATTACACGGATTACACGCTTGTCCTGTGAAAATTATCACGAATATAAAAAGGGAAAAATTAGAGATATGCCCACCGGACAAGTGTGAAATTCGTGGGTAAAGAATGAACAGTGAACGATTTTTTTAAATAATTTAGCGTAAGAATGAGAAAT
Organism: Flavobacteriales bacterium; assembly: GCA_027065935.1. Classification (GTDB taxonomy): domain Bacteria; phylum Bacteroidota; class Bacteroidia; order Flavobacteriales; family Flavobacteriaceae; genus JAADED01. Next base: position 8,846 of record JAMONI010000253.1, read on the forward strand.
AAAACCCAAACCAAAAAAAAGCCCTGCACTTGAAGTGCAGGGCTTGTGAACTCAAGACGGGCGGCGACGTACTTTCCCGGGGGTTAACCCAGTATCATCCGCGCTGGCGGGCTTAACGACTCTGTTCGGAATGGAAAGAGGTGATCCCCGCCGCTATAGCCACCCTTAATATCGTAAAACATACCGGAATACACGACCTCTATCATAGAAAGAAACCTATCGGGTAATTAGTACTGCTCGGCTCAACCCGTCACCGGGCTTACACCTGCAGCCTATCAACGTCCTGTTCTCGAACGACCCTCAAGGGAGACCTCATCTTGTGGACGGCTTCGCGCTTAGATGCTTTCAGCGCTTATCCGTTGCCAACGTAGCTACCCTGCTATGCACATGGCTGCACAACAGGTAAACCAGAGGTTGACCCAACTCGGTCCTCTCGTACTAGAGTCAGACCCACGCAAGTCTCCTACGCCCGCTACAGATAGAGACCGAACTGTCTCACGACGTTCTGAACCCAGCTCGCGTGCCACTTTAATGGGCGAACAGCCCAACCCTTGGGACCTTCTCCAGCCCCAGGATGTG